>JAISDP010000224.1 GCA_031264715.1 Bacteroidales bacterium | reverse complement strand
GGTCAGCGGGTTGATATACTTTGCCGCCTGCGGTTCATTTGCCGGTACTGCGCTTTTTGTCATCGGATCGGTTGCCAAAATATCAAAATGTACTGCAAAAATAATGCAATTTAGTGATCGAAAGCAGCGCGCTCAAAAAATATGGTTGCTTTTTTACAAAAAGCGCGTAAAAATATTTTTAGAAAGGAAAAAAATCACTGCTGTCCGACTAAACTGTTCGTGGGATGTTTTTCCGTCAGGGAAAGCATATCAATAGAAAAACGTGCATCGACACCCGGATCAAAACCCTGTATGGGGTTTTATACGATGAATCTCCTACGGAGATTTGTTGATGTGTTCCGCATTGATTCTATTGATATGAATGCCCTGACGGGCAACACAAAATTGCGGTCTTGAGCGATTCGATTTTATAAAACAAATATCGCATTTTTTTGATTTTAGCGGATAAATCTGAGCGGTCTTGACCCTGTCAGGTCTGACGACCCTGACAGGTCATTGACGTAAGCTTACGTATACCAAACCTGTCAGGCTGCGAAGCTGCTGACAGGGTTGGAACCGTAAGATTCATCAAAACTGCCCCGTTGAACTGCCAAATGTACCAATAAGTCAAAGAACGTGAAATCCGGGATGTCTCCCGATGCGTTACTGTTTTGAGGTTTCTTCGACGGTTCGCTCATTCACCGTTTCCGCATCCATCATCGCTTCCTGCATGTAATCGAGGTAGATCCGTTCGAGATCGTCCTGCAGGAACTGTTCGCGGGTACGGAGCATCACCAGACGGCCTTCCTTCATGATGCCTACGCGGTCGGCCGCAGATTTGGCGCGGAAAATATCATGCGTGCACATCAGGATGGATTTGCCCCGGCTGCGGAGCTGCAGCAACAGTTGCATCAGTTCGGAAGCCGACTTGGGATCAAGGCCGGAGGTAGGCTCGTCCAGCAGGATATTGGGCGCGTCCTTGATGATGGCGATGGCCAAGCCTACTTTTTGACGCATCCCCTTCGAGAAGGTTTTCAGTTTCTTCTCGAACGCTTCCTCCTGCAGTCCCACATTACGCATCACGGTGTAATAATCGTGCCGCGTCAGGCGGGTTTTGCCGCCCAGCTTGGCAAAAAAGTCAAGGTTCTGCCGCGCGGTGAAATTGCCGTACAGCATCACATTTTCGGAAACGTAGGAAACATGACGCTTCGTTTCCAGCGGGTTTTGCACCACATCAATGCCGTCGATCAGGATTTTGCCCGAAGTAGGCTCGATGAAGTTCAGGAACAGGTTGATGGTCGTCGTTTTACCGGCGCCGTTAGCCCCCAGCAGGAAAAAGATTTCTCCCGCCTTGATGTCGAGGCTCAAGGCATCCAGCGCCAGTTGCTCGTCCTCGTAACGTTTGGTTAATTCGATCGCTTGTAACATAATGATTTAAATTTTGAATTTTGAATTTTGAATTTTGAATTTTGAATAATTTTTGTTTTGATTTTTGAATGATTTTTATTTTTAACGGAATTGAATGATTTTCGCAAAGATATTGATTATCTGACGTCGAACCGGAGGAAACTGATAAAGCCGCATACAAAGAACAACAGGCTGTACAGGCACAGCAGCATGATGTCCACCCAGTTTTGCTGCAATACCTGACCGATACCGACGCTTTTATAGTTTTCAAGCACGGGTATTTCCGTGGGGCGATCGTCCTGGTTTCCTGCTCCCCGTGTCATATACCCGTTTTCATCCCTATAAATTTTAAATTTCATTTTATTGTAATAATTCTGTTCTACATATTTTTGGTATACCGATGCCTGCTGTATGAAATGATCCAGTTCGGAATAGCCCGTACCCGAAAATTCAGCCATCAGACAGTTAATCGCATAAACGGGCGACAGCCGGGCGATGTTTCTCGCCCAATTATTTTGCCTGTCGCAACGCAGCATATAATCATTGACCAGCTTTTCCGTTTCGGAAGCCAGCAACTGGTCGTATTTTTCCCGAACCGGCGCATACTGTTCATCATAAGCCGATATTACATCCGTCCACCTGCCGTCTACTCCTTCTGCTCCGGGCCGCAACTGGTTGCGTATTTTCAGGAATAACTCCCTTTCTTCCTTTTCCAGTTCGTTCATGATGTTGAGCCGGAGAATCGCTTTCTTCGATTCATATACCCCGATTGATTCCACCGGATAGATCACGGAGCCGATGATGGGACTTATTTTGGGAACCACTAATCCCAGTACAATCCAAATCAGCAGCAGTACGTTGACGGACAGGATTGAATTTCGCGCAAGCGCCGAAATCCACAGTCCGAGATTGAACATGGCAAACAGAAATATCAGGCTGATCGCGGTCATCACCATCACTGCCGGAAACAGCTCCGTCGAAAAAATGGGAATGATGCCCGAAAAATACACCACCAGCAGGGAAACCAGTATCGAAAACAGGAAAGGAATCAGAAATACGAGATAATTGCCGAACAGCTTCGCCATGAGCACCTGCCTTCGCAAAACGGCGTTAGACAGTGTGCCGCGCAGCACGCCCGACTCCTTGTCGCCCGAGATGGCGCTAAATGTGAACACAATGGCGAGGATCGAAAGCACAAAGGACACAATAAAAGCAAAGTCGATTTCGCCTAACAGGTCCTGTCTATTGTCGGGCTTGGCGTATTCGATCCCGTAGTTACCGTCGTTCGAGGTAATCACCTTGTAGGGTATCTTGTTACCCAATCCCTGCGAGAAAATGCTGAGCGGAGACGGCGGATGAACGCCCTCGGCTGCCATGTGGGAATGGACGGAGGTCCTGTCCCTGTACGACTGTACCTCCTGCTGATAGTCGGACAGGCGTTGAGAATAATTTTTGACCGACACGTAAAAACTGAGCGGAATGATGCTCAGGCACAGCGCCAGCACTACCCAGAAACGGAAATCAATGATCGCGCCCTGGATTTCGCGAATGACTAATGTTTTAAACGGAGCTTCCATAATAGAATGTGATTGAAATGGGGGTTGATGATTAATTTTTGAATAAATTTTGAATTTTGAATTTTGAATTTTGAATGAATTTTTGATTTTTAACGGAATAGAATGATTTTCGCAAAGATATTGATTATCTGACGTCGAACCGGAGGAAACTGATAAAGCCGCAGACGAAAAACAACAGGCTGTACAGGCACAGCAGCATGATGTCCACCCAGTTTTGCTGCAATACTTTGCCGACAGGGATGTGCCTGTACTGATCGATGGCAGGTATGGGAACCGTTTGGGCGTCAAAACCGTCGGCTGTCATCTGCATGCTCACGCTTCCATCGCCTGAGTGGTAGTTTTTTATATTATACTGATCATAAACTTCCTGTTTTACGGTAGCCTGAAACTGGCCGGCCTGTTGCAGGAAGTTGTCGGCTTCGGAATAGCCGGTAGCCGATATTTCCGCCATCAGGTTATTGACCGAATGAATGGGCGACAGTCGGGCAATGCTTTTGGCGATCCGGTTCTGCTGGTCGCAGCGCATCGTATAATCACTCGTCAGTTTGTCCGTTTCCGAAATCAACTGTTGTTCGAATTTTTCACGGATGGGAATTACTTTCTCGTCAAAAGCGCCGGTTATATCATCCCACCCGCTGGATATTCCCGTTGCTTCGGGTCGCAGCAGCGTCCGTAATTCCACAAACAGGGCTATCTCTTCCTTGGACTGCTCTTTTAAAATATTGACGCGCAGCAGCGCCTTTTTCGATTCGAACACGCTGGTCGATTCCACCGGATAAATGACCGCGCCAATAACCGGACTTATTTTAGGGATGACTAATCCCAGGACGATCCATATCAAAAGCAGCACGTTGATGGACAGGATTGAATTTCGCGCAAGCGCCGAAATCCACAGTCCGAGATTAAACAAGGCGAACAGGAATACAAGGCTGATGCCGATCATTGCAAGCGTTGCCGGAAACAGCGCTGCCGAGAAGATGGGAATGATGCCCGAAAAGTAAACCACCAGCAGGGCAACCAGCATCGAAAGCAGGAAAGGCACCAAAAATACGAGGTAATTGCCGAGCAGTTTTGCCATGAGCACCTGCCTTCGCAAAACGGCGTTGGAAAGGATGCCGCGCAGCACCCCCGATTCCTTGTCGCCCGCAATGGCGCTAAATGTGAACACAATGGCGAGGATCGAAAGCACAAAGGACACAATGAAAGCAAAGTCTATTTCGCCCAGCATGTCTTTCTTGTTGTCGGGTTTGGCGTATTCTATTTTGTAATTGCCGTCGCGCGATGTGATGACCTTGTACGGCATTTTACTGTCCAGTCCGCGCGAAAAAATACTCAGCGGCGATGGCGGATGAACGCCCTCGCCTGCCATGTAAGCGCCTACCTCGCCTGTTTTGTCGCGATA
>JAISDP010000284.1 GCA_031264715.1 Bacteroidales bacterium | reverse complement strand
TATTTCCATATCGACGAAAGCAGTGTGCTGTCGAATACCCGCAAACGCGAAATCGTACAGGCGCGGCAGGTAGCCATGTATTTCGCCAAACAACTGACAAAAACTTCGCTGAAAAGCATTGGCGCCCAGTTGGGCAAGAAAGACCATGCTACAGTGTTACACGCTTGCCGCACAGTTAATGACCTGATGGAGACCGATCGCCGGTTTAAATTGCAGATGGGGGAACTGGAAGGGAAATTGATGTAGGGAACTAACGGTTAGCGTATTGCTGATATACAGTCGTGTCCCGGCACGACGTACTGACCTGTCAGGCTGCGTAGCTGCTGACAGGGTCAACGAAGACGGCGGTGGTGGTTTCCATCACCGCCGTCAGGGTCAGAAACTACCATTCCTGCGTTAGAATGGCAGGTCGTCCTTCATGGGAGGATCCACGTCGGGTTGATATGCGTCTATGGGCGGCACCGGCGGGGGAGCCTGGCTTTCGCCTGCTGCTTCCACCTTCCATGCGGTGAGGTTGGTATACCATTTGCCGTTATATTCGCGGCTCTCTATATCGAAAGACACATTCAGCATGGTTCCCTCTACCAGGGATGCCACATCTACTTTATCACCCCAGGCCGATATGCATACCTTCCGGGGATATGTGCCTTCCAGTTCGATCACAAATTCCTGTTTTTTCCATTCGCCATTCTTGCCCTGACCTGTTTGCACAGGCAACACTTTTACCAGTCTTCCTTTTATTTCCATTGCGTTTATATATTAATATGATTTTCGATGATTAAAATTGGTAGAATATTCCTACTCCAATATAGTTCATGATTTGAGTTTTAGCCCCGTGAGTGGCATTAGCATATGTGCCGTCCGGTTGCAGTTCCTTTACAACTGTTTTTTGGTCGTCGTCGTATTTCAGGTCAAACCGGAGATCGGCCGTTATATTTTTGTACAACATGATTTTGACTTTTAATGCCCAAAATACATCCACATTTTCAGGCTTTTGTGCATAATTGGAGAACAGTTCCACCTGCGAGTTGTATGAAATCTTATTTTTGAAAAGATTGCCGTTTAACATCAATTGCAGCCCGCCGCCAAACTCGTACCTCGAATGATGCGGAATTTTGATGTCGGCGCCGGATTCATCTTTCCCGGCAGTGATTAACCCGGCAGTGGCAAGCACATCCGTACTGTTCGAATTGGCGTAAGTGGCTTTCCCCATCACGGGGGAAACAAGGCATGAAATATTCTTGTTGGGGTTATAGTCGAGACCAATGGACAGATACAGGTAGACAGGCGCCAGGAAATCACTGGTTTTTACTGTGTCGGCAGCTGAATACCTGTATCCCGGCGCAAATTGCGTACGTGCCATGAAAGCGGCCGTGTAATTCCATTTTGGTGACATCCGGTGCCCTACTTTAGAAGTGTAGTACAGCCGGTCGTCGTTTTTAACCGCCTTATTTTCACCTGTCTTCAAAAGCCCGTATGCAAACGTCCAATAATTTTCAAATGTGCGTTTACCTTTTTTATAATTAAGGAACAAGTTGACAAGCGGGCTCACTCCTATTTGGTCTTCTCCGCCTGTAGCCCAGTTGGTAAGGCTGGTAGCTCTGAACGACAGTGAGCCGTCGCCACCGAACAGCCAATGAACACTGTCGTTATCGATAAATTTCTGATACGGTTTTAATGCGCCGCTTGCATCAGTAACTGTTTTTTTTGCAGCCTTGATCGAAGCATCCGTTTGTGCATATAATCCGGTATCGAGGAAAAGACAGCAAATGATACCAAAACAAATATGTATTAACCTGTTCACTTTTTATATTTTCGTGTGGCGTTCCTTTAAAGCTCTTTATCTATTTGATATGTATTGCGTTCGGTTGAATTGCGTGAAATGAGTTCACCAAGAAATCCCGAAAGGAAAAGTTGCGTACCAAGGATCATTGCAGTAAGTGCGAGATAAAAATAAGGACTGTCCGTCACAAGGCTTGTCCTGATACCGCGATGCACATGATATAGCTTTTGTGAACCCAGCCAGCCGATCGAAAGGAAACCAAGCAGGAACATCAATGTACCCAACAGTCCGAAAAGATGCATGGGCTTTTTGCCGAAACGGGAAATGAACAGGATGCTCAACAAGTCGAGAAACCCATTGATGAAGCGGTTCCACCCGAACTTGGTAATGCCGTATTTCCGTGCACGATGTTCCACGGGTTTTTCTCCGATACGGGTAAATCCGGATTTTGCCGCCAACACCGGGATGTAGCGGTGCATCTCGCCATACACTTCTATACTTTTCACTACTATGCTGCGATAGGCTTTCAAACCGCAATTCATGTCATGCAGTTTGATGCCCGTCATTTTCCGGGCTGTGGCATTATATATTTTTGAAGGTAAATTTTTAGTCAACCTGTTGTCGCGACGCTTCTTTTTCCATCCTGAAACCAGGTCGTATCCTTCATCAACAATCATCCGGTACAGTTCGGGTATTTCATCGGGACTGTCCTGCAGATCGGCATCCATAGTGATCACCACATTGCCGGACGCTTTTTTAAAACCGCAGAAAAGTGCAGCCGACTTGCCATAATTGCGCCTGAAACCAATGGCGTGGATGTTCGGGTTGCTTTGCGCCGCCTGCTCGATCCTTGTCCACGATGCATCGCTGCTGCCGTCGTCTACCATGATGAGTTCATAACTGTATTTATGTTCAGCCATCACACGTTCGATCCAGGCAACAAGTTCGGGTATCGATTCCGATTCATTATACAATGCCACAACAATGGATATATTCATATTCAAGGTTCTCAAAATTACCGGATAACCGGGGGTTGATCATTCCGGATGAAAAAAGCACACACAACAGCTACAATGCATCCCGTTGCGGAACACATAAAAATAGTAATGACACCCAATACAGTCGGCGACAGTATTTCGCGCCACTGCTGCATGACTGTTTCAGCCAATCCTGAAGGCACGCCGGACGTTTGAAGCTGCTGTTCCATCATGTCGAGCGTTGCGCCGATCAGCGCCGGTTCCATGGTGGCGGTTACATAACCGGCAAAGGCCAAAATAACGGACGCAAAAAAAGCCGTTTGAAGACCTGTAAACAGCGCCTTGAAATAGCTGATGCAACCACCCGTTTCGGTACGGAAGCGCTTCATGCCACAGTATATGCCGCCTGCAAAAACAAGCCAGCCAATTATTTGCAAACCTGTCGCAAAAACCAAAAGCATTAATGCCGCGGTAATCGCGCCAATGGTCATGGCTGTTCGTGTCGGGGAAACCGGAGGTTCTGCTGACGCACCCATCAGATATTTTAATTTTTATACTTTAAACTGCAAAGATAGCTGTTTTTACCATGTTCGAAAACCGGAAAACTAATTTTATGAATCAGTTTTCCGGCTCGCACAGTGCAGGCGCCTCTCTCCCACTCTATTATCATTTTTTGCAATAGATATTAGGACGTTTGGAATTTTTGCGTATCTTTGTCGCCGGGTAAGTCCTGTACGACCAGCTCCCATTGAACCCTCCAGGGCCGGAAGGCAGCAAAGGCAGATGGTTGTAGCGGTGCGATACAGTAAGCTTACCCTTTTTTGTTTTCAACAGTGTAAAACATGATACAACATTATTTAAAGATCGCTTTCCGCAATCTGTGGAAATACAAAAAACAGACGCTCATCAGTATTGTCGGGCTGGCATCGGGATTTGCCTGTTTCGCCCTTGCAACTCTCTGGATACGGTATGAAATGACCTACGACAACTTTCATAAAAATGCCGACCGGATATATTGTGTCGGTTTGCCGAATATGTTTGAACCGGGCAGGTATTCGAGAACCACTCCCTATCCCCTGGCTGAATATCTCAAAGCCGCGTTTCCCGAAATAGCAAATGCCGTTCCTGTTGATCGCAATAGCGCTAAGGAAGTGTTCTTCAACAAGGTTGAATATCCGGCGGAAACTCTTAAAATCGATTCCTCGTTTTTCAGAATATTCAACGTCAAAATCATTGAAGGGAGTATGGATTTTCTTGTTCCCGGAAGCAATAAAATAGCCATTACCGAGGAGAAAGCGCGTCGGATATTCGGAAACGGAAATCCCCTTGGACAGATGCTCAGCGATGGAAAAACCGTTAAAACCGTTTGCGCGATCGTGACGGGACTGCCCAAGCGGAGCAATTTTCCGTTCGACCTTCTGGAATCGCTTGACCAAAATCCGGAATGGGGCACATACGCCAACGAAACACTGGTCGAACTGCATCCCGGTATTGATGTGGAAGCGTTCCGGCAAAAACTTTACGAACATACCGTATCGAAAGGAAATATAACAAAGCTTGGGCAATTCACTCTGATCCCCATTACCGAAGTACACTACAAGGACCCGAAAGTGGAAAGGGATGTGAAATTCCAGCATATTGTCATTTTTTCCTTTGCAGGCCTGCTGCTGATCGTCTGTACGCTGTTCAATCATTTGACTTTGTTTGCCGGCAGTTTCAGGATGCGCCGGCGGGAGTTTGCCCTGCGAATCATTTGCGGAGCGTCGAACAGGTCGCTGTTTATGCTTCTGTCGGCGGAATTTTTGATGTCGCTGTCGGCCGCGTTTTTGACGGGACTGTTTTTAATGAGGGCATTATTGCCTTCGTTTATCGAAATATCAAGGATCAGGCTTGGCTTCGCGCCAATATATCTTGAACTGTCGGTATATATTGCCGGAATTATCCTGATTTCGCTGCTGGCTTTCCTTGCGGCGCTTGCCATATTCCGCCGCCGAAGTTTGGATGCAAGCATCCGCGGCAGTAACAGGAAAGCGTTCCGGAAGGTTTCCGTAGTGGTGCAGCTGATTGTCAGTATCGGGTTTACATTCTGTACTACAGTCATTTTAAAACAAATGTATCACCTGCACCATACCGATTTGGGCTTTTCATTCAAAAACCGCGGATGTGTCGTGTCTTATGATGTCGACGCGGATATAGTGCGCGATAAATTGCGGCAGATACCCGAAATAACGGAAACCGTTACGGGTCACCCGCCTCTGACGCCGCGGCGGTACATGATGGCAATGTCTGTCGATACCTGGGACGATAAGCCGGAAAACCTGGAATATGTGAATATATCGCAGATGAACATGTCGGAACAGTATTTCAAGCACTATGAGCTTGAAATGGTGGAGGGAGAGATGCTGAACGACAGCGACGACAAAAGAGGAGACGTTGTGATCAACGAATCGGCGGCAAAAGCTTTCGGGTGGAAGAGCGCGGTCGGGAAATCATTTGGCAGTGGATTCAGGGTGAAAGGTGTGATGAAAAACGCATACAATGCCGCGCCTACAGTCTCCGTTCCGCCGCATTTTTATCATCATGCCGAGGCCTTCAGATGGGCGCGGAAACCGGAGACGCCCTGGACGCTGTTCAAGTTCCGCGAAGGCACATGGGAAACGTGTCGCGATAAAATCGAAGAGATATTCAGGAAAGAATATCCTCAAAGCCAGAGAGACATCCGCAATACGGAGGACGAATACAACGTGTATCTGAAATCGGAAAACACTCTGCTCAAAATCCTTACCCTGGTTTCGCTGATATGCGTGATTGTATGCGTTTTCGGATTCGTCTCGATTGTCTCGCTCACCTGCGAGGAACGCCGCATGGAAATTGCCGTCCGCAAGATAAACGGAGCTACGGTAAAGGATATTCTGGATATATTTTTCAAAGAATATCTGGCTTTGCTTGCCGTCGGAGCCCTGATCGCGTTTCCGGCGGGATACGTCATCATGAAGCGCTGGCTCGACAGTTATGTCGTCCGGACGGAGATCAGCGCCTGGATTTACGTATCGATACTGCTCGCACTGATGATGGTTATCGTTCTCTGTGTAGGAGGAAAAGTGTACACAACAAGCCGCGAAAATCCGGTAAAGGCGATTAAAATGTAGTGATCCGACAGGGACACGACATGTCTATAATTGTGCGTCGAAACTGCGGTGTCGCGTGTAACCAATCGGAATAAACCGTAACTTTGGGCCGGGCTTGTAAGTTCGCAAGCCCGGCGAAGTTAATTTTGAATAATTTGAATCCCAAACCCGGTTCCATACTGATCGTTGATGACAACGAGGAGTTGTTGATTGCTTTGCGGATGTTGCTGAGCGATGTTTTCGGACATATCGATACGCTCCGTCACCCGCGAAAACTGTTGCGCCAGCTTGATACGCGCGAATACGACCTGGTACTGCTCGATATGAATTTCGGTACGGAAACGCCCACCGGCAACGAAGGACTGTACTGGATGGGGCGTATCCTGGAGCGTAAGCCGGCGCCGTCGGTAGTGCTCATCACGGCGTACAGCGACGTGGAGCCGGCCGTACGGGGAATCAAGAACGGCGCCGTCGACTTTATCCTCAAGTCGTGGGACAATGAAAAGATACTTTCCGCCATTCAAAGCGCATACCGCCTGCATTGCTCCAGGCGCAAGATCGACACGCTGCAGCAGAAGCAGGAACACCTTGCCGATGACATCGACCGGCAACATGCATTTTATCGCGGCGTTTCGCCGGTTATGGCCGAAGTGTACCGAATGATCGAAAAAGTAGCGCCCACCGGCGCCAACGTGCTGCTATTGGGCGAAAACGGCACGGGAAAAGAAGTGCTGGCACGCGAAATACACCGTCTGTCTGCCCGCCGGACGGATATTTTCGTGTCTATCGACATGGGCAGCATCGCCGAGTCGCTGTTCGAGAGCGAACTGTTCGGTTACCGCAAAGGCGCTTTCACCGATGCTAAAACCAACAAAGCCGGACGTTTCGAACTGGCGTCGGGCGGTACGCTTTTCCTGGACGAGATCGGAAACCTTTCGCCGGCGATGCAGCAGAAATTGCTGGCCGTGCTGCAAAACAGGCAGGTAATTCCGGTAGGGGCGCTTCATCCCGTAAATGTGGATGTCCGCCTGGTTTGCGCCACCAATGCGGATATACATCGCCTGGTGGACGAAGGCCTTTTCCGTAAGGACCTGTTCTATCGCCTCAATACCATTGTGATCGAAATCCCGCCCCTGCGCAGCCGGAGGGAGGACATCCCCGGGCTGGCCAATTTTTTCGTCGACCGTTATCATCTCAAATACGCTAAAAGCATACGTCTTTCGGATGCGGCCATCGCCAGCCTGACCCGTGGAAACTGGCCCGGAAACATCCGCGAGTTGAAACACGCCATTGAAAAAGCCGTTATCCTCGCCGACAGCGACACAATTGACGATATTACGCCGGGAGACAGGAAAGCGGCGCCGGCATCTGTCCCGGAGAGTTTTAATCTCGAGGAAAACGAACGGCGCATCATACAGGCAGCCTTGCGGTACAGCGCCGGAAATGTGAGCGACGCCGCCCGGAAATTGGGGATCAACCGTTCGACATTGTACGAAAAAATGAAAAAATACGGGATTTAATTGCTCATTGATGGATGGTTGAATGGATGAATAAACAGGGCCGTGTTTCATTCTTATTTTATGCAATTTATGTAATTTTCAACAACTGCGAAGGGAAAGAAGTATTGCCCGGTTCTGTCTTATTCGCCACACGGCAATTTGCGTTAATTTGTGGATAAGAATTCGTGTCAATTTGTGGATAAAAAATGATTACTTTTGCCTGTGAATTTCAATTTTTAACTAAGATAACAAAGAAAAGACAATGAAGAAGAGTATCATTTTACTGTTGGCGCTGTATGCGGTATCCGTATCGGCGGCGCCGGTATTTTCGCTGTACGGACTGACTTGCGAGCAGGAAGAAAATCCGGTCGGGATTGATATACAGCGACCCTGTTTCAGCTGGAAAACCTATTCCGAAGAGCGCGGTTTTATCCAGTCGGCATATCAGATTCTGGTGTCCGACACGCCTGAAACGCTGGGGCAGGATAACGGAAACAGTTGGAACAGCGGCAAGGTAATTTCGTCGCAGTCCGTTTTGACGCCGTTTGCCGGAAAGAGGCTGAAACCGTTTACAGTCTATTACTGGAAAGTTCGCGCCTGGGACAAAAAAGACCGGCAGTCGGAATGGAGTATGGTGCAGACGTTTACCACGGGACCGGCAGATGCGGAAAATTGGGGCAAAGCCGGATGGATTGCGCTGGAAAAGGACAGCAGGGAAGGATACACCGTACCGGCACGGCTTGACTTCGACGAAATTCGCAGGACCATGGGCGAACGAAGCATCGGTTTTTACAGACTGCCGCAACTGCGCAAATCGTTTACCCTGCAAAAGCAGGTCAAACGGGCTATAGCCTGCGTTGCCGGACTTGGACACTTCGACCTTTTCCTGAACGGTGAAAAAGTGGGCAATCATTTCCTGGACGCCGGATGGACAAACTACGACAAACATGCGCTGTATGCGGTGTTTGACGTCACCGCCTGCCTGCAGACGGGTGAAAACGCGCTGGGAGTGATGCTGGGCAACGGCTTCTACAATATCCCGCTCGACAGGTATCTGAAACTGATTATTTCCCACGGAGCGCCGAAAATGAAATTACTCCTCCACATTGAATATGCCGACGGCACGACCGGTGAAATTATGTCCGACACATCATGGAAAGCGACGGGAAGTCCCATCGTTTTCTCCAGCATCTACGGGGGAGAGGACTATGACGCCGGACTGTTTCAGGAAGGATGGACAAAGCCCGGATTTAACGACGCATCGTGGAACAAAGCCGTCCCGACCGGTTATCCGGGAACATTAAGCGTTCAGCGCGCCACGCCTCTTGTGTTTCATTCCGAAATCCCGCCGGTCAGACTGTATAGAAATTCAAAAGGAAGATGGGTATATGACCTGGGACAGAACTTTTCGGGAATAATCCGCGTTTCGCTCAAGTCGGAAAAAGGCGGGACCATCCGGTTTCACCCGGCTGAACTGTTGAAGAACGACAGCACGTTCGCTCAGGGGGCGTCCGGCGAGCCGTTCTATTTTTCCTATACGGCAAAGGGCGGCGGGAAAACCGAACACTGGCAGCCTCAGTTTACCTACTACGGATTCCGGTACGTGGAAGTGGAAGGCGCTGTTCCCGCAGGCAGGGACAATCCCGGCCACATGCCGGAGATTGAATCGCTGACGGGCTTGCACACCTGCAATTCGGCGGACGAAACAGGCTCGTTTGTCTGTTCCAAGCCGATGTTCAACCAGATTCATTCGCTGATCGACTGGGCGTTGCGCAGCAATATGGCAAGCGTGCTCACCGACTGTCCGCACCGTGAAAAACTGGGCTGGCTGGAACAGGCGCACCTGATGCAATACTCTTTGCAATACCGCTATAACCTGTCGCGGCTGTACGCCAAAATAATGGAAGACATGCGAGCCTCGCAACTGCCCGGCGGATGCATCCCAACCATTGCTCCCGAATATGTCCGTTTCGCCAACGGTTTTGAAGATACGCCCGAATGGGGCAGCTCTTTTATCATCTGTCCGTGGTACATATATCAATGGTATGGCGACCGCCGGCTTCTCGAAGAATACTACCCCGCGATGCAGCGCTATCTCGACTATCTGGGAACGAGAGCCAACAATCATATCGTAGCATACGGACTTGGCGACTGGTTTGATATCGGTCCCAACCATCCGGGTTATGCACAGTTGACGGCTAACGGGGTTACGGCGACCGCAATTTATTACTACAACGCCACGATTATGCAACGGACGGCTTCGATGCTGGGCAAGCCCGGCGACGCTGCACGCTACGGAGAACTTGCCGAAAATATCAAAAAGGCTTTCACCAGGACATTTTACGATGCCACGACCGGAAAGATAGAACGTAACAGCCAGACGGCAAACGCCATTGCCCTGTACACCGGCCTGGTTCCCGACGAACGCCGTGCAGCGATTTTGCAGAACCTCGTAGACGATATCCGCGGACGCGGAAATGCGCTTACAGCCGGCGATATCGGTTACCGCTACGTGCTTAGGGCGCTGGAGGACGCCGGACGCTCGGATGTGATTTTCGACATGAACAGCAGGTACGACGTGCCAGGCTACGGCTGGCAACTCGCTCACGGAGCTACAGCGCTGACGGAATCGTGGCAGGCATACGGCTTTGTCTCCAACAATCATTTCATGCTGGGACATCTGATGGAATGGCTGTATGGCGGCTTGGGCGGAATCCGTCAGCGGGAAAATTCCATCGCTTTCAGGGAGATTGTAATCAATCCGCAAATTGCAGGCGACGTGCGGGCAGCCGAATCAAGCTACGAATCGCCTTACGGTACCGTTCGCTGCAAATGGGAACAGACCGACAGGGATTACACGATGGAAGT
>JAISDP010000235.1 GCA_031264715.1 Bacteroidales bacterium | reverse complement strand
GCCCCTTCTTTGTGTCCTTGTCTGCAAAATTAGCCGGAAATATTTATTTTTCCTAATTTTACATCTGTTTTATTTTCAATTCCTTATACTTTAACTTTTTTTCTCGCTGAATCGCTGTTGTTGAAGGGGGGTTAAGGGGGTTAAGGGGTGTATTTTTTTGACAAGTTGACCCTGACAGGTCTGACAGGTCTGTCGACCCTGTCAGGTCGCGTACCGCACGTATGGTCGCCGACCTGTCAGGCTGCGAAGCTGCTGACAGGGTCAGAGACCGCCGTAGAAATCAATTCGTTATTCGGCCAAGTCCCGTTAGGGACAGGGCGGACGAAAATGCAGCCGTTGTGCCGCAGGCACATTCCGTTTTCTACCATAATGCCGTCCCTGGCGTCTTCTACCGGTATGTCGTCCCCGTCAGGGACTTTAGCCGGACGATAAATTATATGTTGTATGTGATTCATCATATAATAAAGTTATTGTATTCGGATTGTTATGCGCTCGGCTCTACTGAGGTTGTTTTGTTTAAAAATAAGGTGAAAATGAGGTTGTTCCCTCAAAAAAGACCCTCATTCTTATAACAAAACAACATCCGGCAAATTGAAAAATCGCAGTTCAAAAATCAAAATTTGCTTACATTTGCTGACATAAACCAAATCGTACCGTTATCAGTCACCTCACCATATACCGTGCATCGGCCGGCTCGGGAAAGACCTACACCCTCACCGCCGAATATATCAAGCTGTTGCTGCGCAGCGCCGATTATCACCGGCGTATCCTTGCCGTAACATTTACCAACAAGGCAACGGAAGAAATGAAAAGCCGCATTGTGCGCGAACTGCACAAAATGGCTAACCGCGAGGATGAAAAGTATATCAGGAATATGGCGGAGGCAACGGGAATACACGAAAACGACCTGCCCGCCATAGCCAAAAATGTGCTGGCATACCTGCTGCATGATTATTCGCACTTTGCAGTAGTCACTATCGACAGTTTCTTCCAGAAGGTAATCCGCTCGTTTGCCCGCGAAATGGGATTATACGCCGGCTATAACGTAGAACTCGACCAGGATTCGGTACTCGACGAATCGACCAACCTGATGCTTAACGACATCGACAAAAACGACTTCCTGAAAGATTGGCTGGTAGATTGGGCCAAACGGAAGATCGAGGAAGGCAAATCGTGGAATTTCAAGTCGGATGTGTTGCGTCTCGGAAGTGAGATTTTCAGCGAGGAACTGCAAAACATCGAACCCGAATTGCTGCGCGAAACTACCGACAAGGAAGGTCTGGAGCGTTACCGCGTAAAGTTGCAACAATTGGTGAACAGTTACTGGGATTACCTGCAGGGTTACGGCCAAATGGCGATATCTATCATGGAAAGCTACGGACTGGAAGTCGATCATTTTACCAGGAAAAGCCAGGGAGTGGGGGGATATTTTGACAAGTTGTCCAAACGGCAGGAAGCAAATATCAACAGTTATGTGATGCGGGCGCTCGAAGGCATTGAAGGCTGGCATGGCAAATATTCGCACCGAAGGAAAAATACGATCAGGGATGCATACGAAGACGGCGGTTTGAACGAAATATTGCAAACCATGACGGTCTATCAGACCGAGCATGCTCGCGAAGTGGCCACAGCCGCCGTAATCCTGAAACAGATCAATGTACTGGGCGTATTGTGCGACCTGATGCGCTACGTAAACGGGTATACCCGCGACCAGAACCTGTTCCTGCTCTCGGAAGCATCGGGGTTTCTGAAAACAATCATTGCCAATGCCGACACACCGTTCATCTACGAACGCGTGGGCAGTTTCTACAATTATTTCATGATCGATGAATTTCAGGACACGTCATCCATCCAGTGGGATAATTTCCGTCCACTCATTGCCAACAGTATCGCTTCAGGCTACCGGGACTGGATTGTGGGCGATGTGAAACAGTCAATTTACCGCTGGCGCAATACCGACTGGAAAATCTTGTCGGAACAGGTGGAACGCGACCTGGGCCCGCAATATGTGAAGGTGCAGAACTTGGACAAGAACTGGCGAAGCGCCCCCGAAGTAGTTCACTTCAACAATACATTTTTCCGCGAAGCCGTATTGCAATTGTGCGGAGCCTTCCTGACCGACGAGGAAGACGCGGCCGACGAAGAGTACCTGCATGGCCTGGCAGCTTCGATGACCGAAGCGTACAAGGATAGCTACCAGCATTTACCCGAACGACAGGGGGAGGAAAAGGGGTATGTACACCTGTCGGCCATTGCCGAAGAAAAGGATGCAGAAAAAACATGGCGCGACAAGGTGTTAGAAGAATTGCCCCGGCGTATAGAACAGTTGCAGGACTTGGGATACGGACTGTCGGACATTGCCATATTAGTGCGCGAGAACAAGGAGGGGCAAACCATTGCCGATACGTTGCTCGCTTATCGCCAGGCAAACCCCGATTCGAAATACCGTTATGATGTGTTATCGAACGAATCGTTGTTGATTGGTAATTCGCCCGTGGTAAAATGGCTGGTGGCGGCCATGCGCTATATTGTGGAACCCAACGACCTGATCAACCGCGCATACCTGCAGCATGAATATGAAACGTACCTCTCCCCTACCCTAACATCCTTCTCTTTCGGGGATGAAGAACCTCGATTGCGCAGCCTTCCCGTATACGAGCTTTCCGACAAGCTGATCCATCAATACAACCTGTATCAAAACGCGGGGCAGACTCCGTTCCTGCGAGCATTCCAGGATATCCTGCTACAATACACCCGGCGCGAAGCCACCGACATCCGTTCGTTTTTAGACTGGTGGGAAGGCGAAAAGAACCGGAAATACGTTACCATGCCCGACAACCAGGATGCCATCCGGCTGATCACCATTCACAAATCGAAGGGATTGGAATTTGACGCCGTAATCATTCCTTTCTGCGACTGGCCATTGTGCAAAACCGGGAAAACGCTGTGGTGCCAGCCCTCCGAGGAATCGTTCAACGATATAAAGCTCCTGCCGCTGAAATTCGAACCTGCACTACGCAACACCATTTTTGTGAAGGAATACTTGCGCGAAAAAATGTTGTCGTACATCGACAACCTGAACCTGTTGTATGTTGCCTTCACCCGCGCCCGCAAAGCATTGTTCATTTCGACCCTGCGGCAGAAAAAGGATGAATTTGTTAGCATAAAGGATCTGATCCACAGGATATACAATCAGCCTCACTGTCGGCCTCCTTCATGTGGAGACAGTTCTCAAAGATTGCCGGGCGACGCTCCTCCGCTATGGAGAGAGGGGGAACTTTCACGCGGCTCACGGGAAAAAACGAGCAGCGCCGATTCCCCGCCATCTTCGATTAGCACAAGTTCCTTCCCCACATGGGGGAGAGCTGGGGCCGGGTTTCCCGTACCGCACATCACGCGGAACAGCGCCTACTTTATCACCGATGTTACGTATGGCGCCCAAATGAACAAGGGACGACTGCTGCACGATATTTTCCGCAGTATTGTTACCATCACCGACCTGGAACACAGCCTCAACACGATGATCACCGAAGGTAAACTGTCAGAGGCGGAACGGACGCATATCGCCGACATGGTACACCGGGCGCTCGGCAATCCAACCGTTAGCCGGTGGTTTGCGCCGGGCCTGCAAGTGAAGACCGAGGCGGAAATCCTGCTTCCCGATGGTTCCATTGCCCGTCCCGACCGGATCGTTTTCGAAAATGGGCACATACAGGTGATCGACTACAAATTTGGTGAAATAGAATCGGGAAAATACCGGAACCAGGTACTGCGCTACATGGATCACCTGCGTAAAATGGGATACGCCTCCGTAAAGGGATTTTTGTGGTATGTGACGCTCAATAAAGTGGAGGAAGTGAAGGAACGGGAAGTATCGTTGAGAGACCTGTTTGGTTAATGGTTCATTGCGTCTCGCAAGCGTATGCATTATTTTTATAAACACGTATAAACCGATTCAAGAGGACATATTTATATGTATCAGAAAATTATGCCAACTTTTTTTTTAATACTTGAGCAGTTACAATTTATTTATAAAAGATTTTGTTTTTTCAAAAAAAACATCGTAATTTTGAGCCCGAAACGGATGTAGAAATATGCCAAGTCAAACATGCCAAAAAGAGCGGCGGAATTTTGAGGCTAATTCGTAGCAGTTTTCAAAAACAAAAGAGTAATACTCTTATATTAAAAACCATAGGAGAACGGGGTCATAAACCTTTTTCTCCATTAAGATTGTTAATTAAATTTAAACCCAATTCGTTATAACCTAAATTGAATTTTTACCATGAAAAAATTTGTCTCGTTTGTTATTGTTTGTGGGATGTTCTTTGTAAACGCATCCACTTTGTTTGCTCAGGAAGTAGCCTCTGGCGGCGGTCTTTCGGAGTTTCACAACGCTTTGAAAGAAAAGTTCGTACAAGGCGGCGTGCCCTGGATGACTCCGATCCTTATCCTGCTGATCATCGGCTTGGCTATTGCCATCGAACGGATCATCTACCTGAACATGGCCACCACCAATACCGACAAGCTTCTGAAAAAAATAGAAGATGCTTTGGAAACCGGTGGTATAGAAGCTGCAAAGGAAGTATGCCGCAGTACCCGCGGTCCCGTAGCAAGTATTTTCTATCAAGGTTTCGAACGCTATGAGGAAGGTATCGATATGGTTGAAAAATCAATTGTATCCTATGGCGGCGTGCAAATGGGCAAACTGGAAAATGGCATGGTATGGCTCCAACTGTTCATCGCTTTGGCTCCTTCGTTGGGGTTCTTGGGAACAGTTGTCGGTATGGTACAAGCATTCGACGACATTGCAAAAGCCGGCGACATTTCCCCGACCATCGTTGCTGAAGGTATGATGGTGGCCCTGTTGACGACCATCTTCGGTCTGATCGTGGCCATGATCCTCCAAGTGTTCTACAACTATCTGCTCAATAAGATCAGCAGCCTGGTGAACAATATGGAAGATTCGTCCATCTCCATCATGGACATTGTGATAAAATACAAAGCAAAAAATTAAGATGCCATGACTGATTTTATTGTATCATTTGGTATACCCTTGGCGTATTTCGCCTTGTTTGTAGCTGTTGTTGCAGCAATAATATTCCCGTGCATGCAGATGGCTCAGGATGCGAAGGGAGCCAAAAGCGCACTGGTCGGAATCGGCGCGCTGGTCGTCGTTTTCCTGCTCTGTTATGTAGCGTCCGAAAGTAAAGAATTTACCATCGGTTCGAACCAGATGACCGGAGGGGAGATGAAACTGATAGAAGCTGGTTTGTATCTGTTTTATGTATCACTGGTCGGTTCTATTTTAGCTATTCTTTATTCAACCGTTTCCCGTTATTTTAAATAATTGACATATGGCAAATCTTAAAAAGACGCCACAGATCAATGCGGCCTCCATGGCCGATATATCTTTCATCCTGTTTATCTTCTTCCTGATGGTAACCACCATGGGAACCGATTACGGGCTGATCAGGCAGTTGCCGCCAATGTCGGATGCTCCGGATAAGGGGACTGAGATCAACAAACGCAATGTTTTTGTTGTCTCCATCAATCAGCACAATAATTTGCTGGTGAGGGGCGATTACAAAGACATCAGCCAACTTCGCGAGATGGCAAAGGATTTCTTCGATCTGCGCAATACCGGAGACGAGTATCCTGAAAAGACTCAGGTAGACCTTCCTTTGATCGGATTGACCACGGTTAATAAAACTGCCGTAGTTTCGTTGCAGAACGACCGGGGTACTTCATACAAAACCTATATTCAGGCTCAGAATGAATTAGCCGGAGCGATACGTGAATTGCGCGACGAATTTTGTTTGCAGAAATTCGGAAA
>JAISDP010000232.1 GCA_031264715.1 Bacteroidales bacterium | reverse complement strand
TATTACTCAGGCGGACATAGCCTGCCATTTCGTAAGTGCAGTTCACGGTCCATCCTTCCAGATTGCGGTTTTTCAGATAGGGAATCATGTCCTGATTTTCGCTGTTGATGGGTGATGTGTTTGACGTGCCGACAGCCGTTCCGGTTCCCGAACGCGATGCGACTTCCGTGCCGTCAAGTAATGCGGGATCAATGGGAGAAGGAATACTACCACCCAGATAGTTAGGCCAGTGCCCTCCCCATACGAAAAGGTCGAAATTCTGTTCAAGGATAAGGTTCGGATCGGCGCTTTTTTGCAGTTCGAGATAATACCTGACGATTTCATCCTCGTTACTCATATCTACCCGCACCAGTACGTTGCTTCCGCTGGTCAGATTCACCCATAAGGGATCGGTATCAATGAGGTCTTCGTCGGTGACGGGCGCCAATTGTCCGATGCTCTTTTCCACGTAAATGTTGGCGAGAGGTACGCTTGCGTGTGGAGAGGTTACCGACCCTATACCGCCGTTGCCGCTATACCATATAAAGCCGTATTCCGTGCTTCCGATTTGAATGGAAAATGTCTGCTGGCCTGTTGTAAACGGAACGACGGCTTCATAGATTTCATCCTCTCCCTGTTTTGTCAGGGAAGTATATGTCATACCGACTTTCACGCTTACGGCCAATCCCGCCGCCGTTACGGTGACGGTGATGGTTTTCACATTCGATTCCAGACTGTTGTTTTGCGCTGTCAGGGTTACCGAATAAATGCCGCTTGCCGCATAGACATGTGTGGGATCGCTTTCCGTAACGAGAGCGGAACCATCCCCGAAATTCCAGCTATAGATGGTCGCATTTTGCGAAACGTTGGTAAAATGAACCGTCAGCGGATCGTTGTCATCTATTTCATGGGTAAAATCCGCTACTACAGCAGGTTGCTGTACAACTACGTTCTTGTCCTTTTTGTTGGTTTTCCCGTCGCTGTTGGTCACCGTCAGGCTTACCACATACGTTCCGCCGGAGGCGTAAGCGTAGCTGGGATTTTGCTCTGTAGAAGTACCCTTCTGATCCCCGAAATTCCAACTATAACTCTCGGCATTTTCCGACTGGTCGGTGAACCTTATGTTCAACGAATTACTTGGATCAGCCGCGTAAGAAAATTCTGCCACCGGCAGCGGAGCCGCCGTTTTTTCTTCATCTTTGCACGAGAAGAAGGCAATAGCACACAAGATGCTGCAAAAAACAAATTTAACTACCTTTTTCATGATATTCAATTTTAAATTATTATTACTGTTTTAATTATTATTAAAGATTTTTTTTATTTATTTGCCGTTCAATCGTATTGATCCGGATAATCCGCTGCCGACGGGGTACAGAAAGTACTTTGATAGTACTTGTTGCCAAATCGGTCGATTGCTTCGATTTCAACTTTTTGAGGATTTCCTTTCAACGTATAGTAATAGAAATGCTCAAGGGCTTTGTTATAGTTTGTTTCCGAAAGCCCTTTATTCCCTACATGGTAAGCGACCGCCCAACAATCGCTGTCCGTATATGGAGACATTACGCCTGTCATCGTATTATCTTCATACACTTTCACCACCCAATCCGGGTCTGTATTCCAGACGTTTGCAATAATTTGCTTTGAGCCGTGTTCGGTAAACCGCCAGCTTTTGGAAGCGTTTCCTCCGGTAAAGACGTCGGAACCGCGATGTAGCCTGATTTGAAAATCCTTGCCGAATCGTGTGGGCTTGTAGTACCAGTTGGTGATAGTGGATCCGTTGACGGTATATATGGCATAGCCGTTGGGAGTGCCGTCTTTGGCGACAATCGAATTCCACCATGCGCCACAGGCCGTTCCATGTACATGTTCGTAGATTTGTTTGCCTTTCACCCTGTGTATGTGGTTGCTGTTGTCATGCGTATGTCCCACCATGATATGGGCTTCCTGAAATTCCACAAGCAAATTCAACACTTCGGTATAATAGGCGTTTCTGTTCACCGTACTGCCTCCCGAATTTGATCCGCTTTTGAAGGGAACATGCACGCAAAAAATGAGCAGCTTGTCTTTCGGAACGAAACTCAAGTCCTTTTGCAGCCATGCCATCTGTTCTGCCGTGAAACCGGCATTGTACGTAGAAGCGCTTCCCAACAGGTGCATTACGTTATCCATTACTACGATATGGGCGTTTCCCCTGTTGAAGGAATAATTGAGAGGCCCCAGGTATCGTTCAAAATTACGTTGCGACTCTGTTTCGTTCGCTGCCGCCCACAAATGGTCATGATTGCCGATAACCTGAAAGAGCGGCACGCCTGTGCCGCTCACATTCATGGCGGTTACCATATTGGGAAACAGCGCCGGAACATCAAAAATAATATCGCCCAGTACAACGCCGTATTTTGGGCCGTCAATACCGGCTACATGCTGACGTACATCAACCACTGTTTCACTTTTGAACCTGTTTACATTCGAAACATTTTTTACCTGCGGATCTGCGATACATACAAGGGTAAACGATGTTTCCGCCCCTCCGGCAAGCGGTTTTAAGACAAAGTCGTACCTTTTCGTTGCGGATTTTAACTGTTGGAAAAACATGGGAAGCCCCGTGGTTTTATCTACCGGTACACGACAGTTTTCAGGAACAGAGTAGTGTACATGATAAGCGTTGGAGTGCCGGTTAAACCAGTAAACGCCCTCCTTGCCGGTTCTGGACGATGAAAACCCGTCGCTGACCACCACCCCTTCCATCGGATGCCCTGCCGTGTCCAGTACAAACCCGTAGGTGTCGTACTCGGCTTGAATCGCAGCAAAATCCAGACTTTGTTCCGGGTCCGGTTCCTGATTTTGAGGCTCGTCCGGTGGAAGGTCGTCTTCGACTTTGGTTTTGCCGTTGCAGGCAAATACCAACAGGAATAGGAACATGATCATCCCCGCCGTAACTTGCCTGCTGTTAAAATATTCCCTTTTCATCGTATTTTTCACCAAAGTTCTACCTGAATATTCCTGATAGAAATTTCATAAGGGTCAAAGTTCTGTCGTGGTACCAAATCGAACCATTGGTCTTCCAACGGAGTCGCAGGCCATATGCCGGAGGCGCCTTTTCCCGCTACGAAAAAAGCCCAATTGCCCGTCCCGTCGATGGCAGGGGTAAGGTCTATTTCATACCGCGTCCACTCGGTAGCCGCTGCCATAGTTAAATCCGAAAAGTTCCTTTTCGGGTCGTCTTCCATATAATAACGCACACAGCAATACAATTTGGCCTCCGTTGTTGTGTAAGAACTTTTGTATTCAAACGAGAATATCCTGTGGGTATTGTTGGTCGTGTTTACTATTGCGCCTATCGGCGAGGTAAAAATATGAGGGGTTGAGTATGAATAAGCGGCATTGTATGCAGTGATCGCTGTAACGTAACCCTCATAAAATGTTGCGTTCATGTGCGTGAATGCGCTCCTTGCAAGAGCAGGAGCGGTTATTGCCTGCGTGGGCGGATCGAAGCCTAAAGGATAAATAATTTTGCCGATGGTAAATATCCTTGAATCCGGAATATTGGCTTCAACCAAAAGATTAGCAGGTTTCACCGACCAGTAAACATTTCGCGAAGCGCTGAGCAGGGAAGCTATTTCAATGGCCGGTACATCCACAGAGGTTTCCGAAGCGTTAAATGTCAAGGCGCCCGCCAAGTCGGCCGATGCACTCAGAGACAGAATATAGCCGCCTTCCGCAGGTCTATCCACATTCCATGAAAAAGTTACCGCATTGCCCCTTGTCAGGTCAATCGTAGTACTTATTGCCGGTTGATTCAGGGAGATCGTGACGGGTAATACGGGGGCAGGCGAATAGTTAATCACCCAGTATGCCGTCTTTTTGGCATCGTCGGGCGTTATATGCTCCGCCGCGCTGATTGATTGAATCGTCACCGGCAACAGGTAGGTTTTGGCCTCATCCAGTTGTCCGACATTTTTGACGGTCAACCTACCCTCTGGCGAAACATTCTTGCCGTCTTCAATTGTCAGCGTCGTATGGTTTAATTCATAACAGGCAGAGGGCAACGCGGAATACTGGGTATTGTTGGCGGAGTTGTACCCGGTTACCAGCGCATTGTTGCCGGCGGCCATGGTTGCACGGATTTCTCCCTGTTTCAAATCGGTTCCGTCGTATTTGACCGTTCCGAACGAGATAACGCTGTCTCGCGTATTAAGCAAGACAAGCGTATTGACCGACGAAGACGAAGAAAGATACACCTTGACGGGATCGACTTCGACGTCGGGATCTGATTGATTGTCGTCGTTATCATCATTGCACGACTGTAAGGATACTGCGGAAAGTCCCGCTATCAGTACCCATGATGTGAAGAAAAATGATTTTGTATTCATGATATTAAAAAAATTAAAAAAATTAAGTGATTTATTTATGTTTATATTTATGTTTATACTTATGATGTTTCAAGATTTTGATTATTATGGATTGATTCCAAATTTTTCTTTCAGTTTGAGATTGGCGTCCACCACCATTTGGAACAGGACGGGCGTTCTTTGCAAATCCAAATCCATACGTTGAGGCGCTCCCTGATCCTGTTCCCTGTCCAGTGATTTGTAATATTTCATCTTCTCTTTTTATTTGCAATAAAAATCTATTTCACCGACGACCATATATCCGCCATCCGGGGTGGAATTGGTTGTTGAAACTCCTGTGAATTTGCAATATTTTGCCGGAACCGGTGTTATGTTATAGACTTGTTCCTCGTACGCGGTGGCGAGAGGACGGGTATATTCGCCCACTGTTGTCCAAACACTGTTGTCGGTACTTGTTTCAAACTTTACCGAAGTAGGCAACCTTTCATCGATCTGTTTACCAGCCGGTACATCTCTGGTGGAAGGCCAGACGCCCACGCGCATAATGCTTACTTCCGCACTGAGACCAATCGTCACATAATGCGGATACTGATTTCCTCCCGAAACGGCAGGATTGGTAGCATCGGTATGCCACCGGTTGGTTAAATAAATTCCGTCTATGACATTTGCCGCTCCGTTATTGTCGGTAGGGTGTTCCGAGGAAAAAGCAATGACGGAACAAATTCTCTTTTCAATGGCAAAATACTCGTCCACTGCCCGTTCTTCGGAATAAAGGGGATCGATAGACATAGAGTCGGGCAAATAGAATGTCCGGTGCTTGAATCCTCCGCTTCCGAATTTAAAATCTTCTATTGCCACCGTTGCGTCCAAAGCGGATAATGCCACCGTTTTTTCCGATCCGCTGAGCGAAGGATAGGTTATTTCGGTATATCGCGCGCCGTTAGCAACATCCACAGCCATCCATGTGATGGACACATTGCCGTTGCCGGTGGTTTTCAACGATTCTACCACTCTGGGATTGACAAAACGCTCAACATACGCCGTTCCGTATGCTCTTCCGGTAATTTCTACGGGAACGGAAACATTTCCCTTCTCGTCGTAAGTTCGTATTTCAAACGAATACGAACCTGCCGGCAAAGGAATAACGCAACGGATGGTATCCGCCTCCGGCGGAATACTGATGAGGGTATCGCCCATGCGGTTGTTCCACGAAATACGCGCCGATACTACCGAAGGATCCGAACCGGCCGGCCATTGCAACTGTACCCGTTCGTAGCCCGAACGGACTACAGCCGAATTTGCCTTGCCGGGATAGGTAATACCGTTAGGCACCGTGTATTCCTTATAAATATCGTACTGGTCTTTACACGATACTATGCCGATAAGGGCAACGATCAACAAGATTATTTTTTTCATGATAATAAATTTTAGATAGATAATTTATTTAACGACTCGTCCGAACAGGTCTATTTCGGCAATAATCACTTGCCCTGCCAGCCCGCCGTCCCATACTTCGAAGACACGGAAGCGGATATATCGTACGGGGAGATATGGGTTAGGGATTGTTTCCGAAGGCTGTATGAGAAATTTTTCGCCTTCTCCGTTAGCATAAAGTTTGTCTTCCGCCGTAGTGGTATTATCGGTACTGCCCGACGGTTTTGACGAAGTGAAGTCTCCCAAAAGGAACCAGTCGCCTCCAAACAGGTCGTCGTCGGGCGAATTACTTTCCGACCCCCACATTTCAAATCTTTTGGGCGTTTTGCTTATGTATTCGAAATTGATCCGGTGGTGCAGCGCCAGACGGCTGATAATGGCATTCACTCCCAATCGGATGGTAAAATGATACGGAAAGGGAGGGCCGGCATTGGAGGTGGCAAAAATGCGGCTGTTTTCCTGATTGGATATTCCATCCCACAAATATTCGAATTTGTATAGGTGAGGTTCTGTTTGCACATCGTAATCGGAAGGCATGGTATATTGCGCCCATGTGGTTTTCGGAATTTCTTCCTGAAACCAGGGCTTCAGGCGAAAAGCTTTCGGTTCGGAAGTGTTGCCGTAATGATCCTTCAGATATACCCTGAAGTCGGTTTCGAGCGTATCCAGGTCAAGGAAGTCAAACGATACTTTGGATAAATCTCGGGTAAATGCTCTCAATTGCGTAAAAATGCCCGTATGGCTCGTGTCTGCCAATAATATCGCCGTGAGAGGAACTTTGCTCTCGTTTTGGAATGATCCGATGATGCCGCCGAAAGTTTCCGCCAAGGTGAGCGTTTCCCATGCGGAGATGATGGGAGGCGTCTTCGGTGAAATGGAAACAACGATCGGGTCGGATTCTTTTTTGTTTTTACCGACGCTATATAAATTGACGTCATAGTCGCCGGCAACGGCAAACCCTTCTACCATCAACGAGTCGCAATATATCGAAGCTTTTGCTTCCCGTGTTACATCCGGTGCGATAGTGTAAATCGCCTTTACGTACAGCAGATTTTCATCCTTGGGAATACGGTAGAAAATGACCGATCCTCCCGGAATGTCTTTTACCGTGATGCTATTCTTGTCCAACTGTGCCGGCGCCGGCGCAGTTGAATCAATATAGTCGCTTTGCTTATCTTCTTTGCACGAAAAAGATACCGCCAACCATCCTCCCACGAGGATCATGAGCATAATGTTTGTTTTAAAACTTTTCATGATTTCTTATTTTAATTATGATTCACTATTGATTTACCATCCGAGATTTTGTACCAGATTAGGATTGCCGGTGATTTCACTACTCGGTATGGGCCAGAAATAATCCCTGGTATTGAATTTTTGTTCAAAGACGGTAGTAGGGCGATAATAATCCGCCGCATCTTTTTGCGAAATATTCCATCCCTGAATCGGAATCTGGTACAGGTCGGCGACTGTCATCCAGCGGCGGACATCCCAGAATCGTTTTCTTTCGAAACACAATTCAATCATGCGTTCCTGCCGGATGATTTCCCGCAGACCGGATTGTGTCTCATATTTGTTGGATCGTGTGGAAAAGTTACTCCATGCGGTTTTAACTCCCTGTAATCCGGCACGGGAACGTACTCTGTCGAGATAACTTATCGCCAAATTACGGTTCGCTTCCGAATCTTCCGCTTCGTTAAGCGATTCGGCATAAAGCAGATATAGGTCTGCCAGGCGAAACAGAGGCCACACATACCACACAGGGCCGTACGACAGTTCGGCTGTCTGCACGCTCTGAAAATGAATCCATTTCTTGACATAGTATCCGGTAGATGAACCGCCCTGCACCATTACGTTATGCGGTTGACCGGCTTTTGCCTGTACGTAGTAAAGGTCGTTAGGGTTGGAATCGCTGTATTTTCCCTGCCCGTACCATATTCCGTTGTCGAAGCCCAGCCATGCATAGAAGCGGGCTTCGCGGTCGAAATGAAGCCTTGCCGTCACGCTTCCGTTGCGTATCCGCAAGTTGTCGGCGGTGGTTGCCGTACGCAAATCGTAACGGGTGGAATATCCCCAAAATTTATCTTCATTGAT
The DNA here is from genome assembly GCA_031264715.1 of Bacteroidales bacterium. GTDB lineage: Bacteria > Bacteroidota > Bacteroidia > Bacteroidales > UBA4181 > JAIRLS01. The sequence goes on along the minus strand of JAISDP010000232.1, from coordinate 4,310 downwards.
GGGAACGCCGTTGCTCGAATAGAACATTTCCGCTATTTTCAGCGGCGGCCCGCCGTATTGCCTCATCGGGGCATAATCCATCCACTCCGTCCTCAGTTTCGGGGCGAATAACAGTTGCAACGCATCCACGCGTGATTTTGTATCCCCCCATATCAATTCGCTGTTCCACTTTTCGTTCATCGCATTGCGTAACGACATTTGTGTCAGAATGGTTTGTGAAAGATTGTACTGTGGATTACCCGGATAATGGTAGAGTTCCATCCCGATCGTATCACACGCGGCTAAGGCTTCTTCACATGCGGAAACCGCCAACGCCCATTTCTCGGACGAGTATTGCGAAGATATTAACGGCGTGTTGTCGTCGTAGTTATGTAGAGAGGCGAACAAACCGCCGTTGTCGCTAAACAGAGGGCTGGCAATAGTCACCCGTATCATTGCTTTTATCATCAAGGCAATGGGTCGCGTAATCCGGCCTTTTTCGTTGCTTTCGTTATATAGCTCATCGGGCAAAGCCGGCAGGGCTTTATCAATGAGTTCCACTGCATAGTCGGCCACATCGTCGGCTTTGTCTCTTTTTACCCGTACTTCATCCACCGATGAGGAGATCGACAGGCTTTCGCGGATAATCGGGACAGGCCCGTATTGCCGCAACAGCAGGAAATGATAATATGCCTTCAATACCATTGCTTCGGCGATCCATTGGTCGCGTTCCCATTCGGGTAAATCGGGAACATTTCCTACATTTTCGAGAAAAATATTGCAGTCGCGCAATGCCATGTAAAAACGGGGCCAAAAATTCCACAAGGGACTGAGCGCCGTTTGCAGACCTTCGGCATATCTGGCTCCTTGAAGGGGAAGGGACGGAAACATGATGTCGGATATCAACCATACCTCGTCGCCGCCGGTGATGTCCACCGCATCGCCGTTATCGTGCGAAGTCAGATACGAGTAGCAGGTTGTTAAATACCGATAGGCGGTAGTACGCATGGAAAAAGCATTTTCCAAACGACTGGTGCCTTCCGGCACAACGTCCAAATAATCGCACGCAGCAAAGGAGAGTGCCAGAAAACTTGCAAATACATTGATTTTCATTTTGTTCATGATCATATTATTTTATCGTTTTTGTTGATGTTCTTTGGTTAATTGAAAGTGACATTCAAGCCGATATTGAATACCTTCTGAATAGGGTAGCCAAGCCCGTTGCCTGCCATTTCAACATCCCATAGTTTGAACTTACTCAATAGCAATAAGTTGGTGCCGCTGATATAAAATCTCATTGCATTTATCCGAAATTTTTCTTTCCATTTGCCTTCGATGGAATAGCCTATTTCTGCCTGTTTGAGCCGAAGGAAACTACCGTTGCGCATCCACCATGTGTTGGTGATATTGTTATTCCCATTGTAATCGGGGTTTAGCCTCGGCCAGAAGGCATACAGATTGCGAGATTCCTCCGACCAGTGGTCATCTGCAATTACTTTCAACAGGTTGTGTTGGTCCACAAAAGGTGATACGGCGTTTGAATTAATCCAAAAAGATTCATTGGTGAGTCCCTGAAAAAATATCGAAGCATCAAAGCCCTTGTAACCCATAGAAAAACCGAATCCATACACTATTTCGGGTACGGTGGGATTGCCGATAGGCACTGCGTCCTTGTCGGTAATGCGCCCGTCGCCGCTCACATCGGTATATTTAATGTCGCCGCCGCCGTATTTGTAACTGCTGATTTCCTGACGCGGTGAATTTTCAGCTTCCGCGTCGTCCACGAAAAGCCTTTCGCCAATGTAGCCCCACGCCTGCGTCACTAAGTGCCCGGCTCGATAGCGCCACGGTTCATCGTAGGCAGGCTCTTCATATACTTTGTACTTACTTCTGGCGAAAGTATAATTCCCACGCGCCGCAGTCCAGAAGTGGCTCGACCAGTTTTGCTGGTATTCCATACTCAAATCCACGCCACTCCCCGTTGCTTCCCCCACGTTAGCGCGTACTTTTGATCTATTGACGATTCCCATGGTCAACGGAATAGAAGAGCGCGTCATCAAAATATTGTAACGGTGTTCCGTAAAATATTCGGCAATGACGGATATTTTCTCCCATAAACCGATTTCTATCGCATAATTCTGCTTGGCCGAAGTTTCCCATGTAATGTCCTCGTTGGCATAACGGTCAACGGAAATACCTGCATAGCCTCTATCAAGATTGGCGCCGAAGGTCATCCCTCGGCCACCGTCATTCATGATCATTTCCGACAAGTAAAAGAAACGGTCGGATGCGCTGCCGATCTGGTCGTTGCCCACCAGTCCGTAGGAATAGCGCAATTTCAGATTGGAAACTACCGGTTTGAGCGACTCCCAAAATTGTTCTTTGGATATATTCCACGCCAGCCCGAAGGAAGGAAAGAAGCCGTAACGGTGCGATTGAGCAAAGCGTTCCGAGCCATTGTATCCGAAATTGAACTCGCCGAAATAACGGTTGTCATACGCATAAGTGAGCCGTCCCGACAGTCCCAGATTTCTTGATGGAAGCGACAATTGCAGGCTTCCCGTGTTGGCTCTAAGCGATTCCCGCGCAATATACACCAGCAAACCGCTTACCGCATGTTTTTCGGCAAAGGTGCGATTGTAGTTGATCATTCCCTCAAAATAAAAGGTGGCGCTGGTTTCTTTGTCGCCTCCCGGTTCGTCATACCCCAGATAATCGGTGCCGTCGTTGACACGGCGCAAGGTATAAGCTTTCGTGGCATAGTTGTAACGTTCCATGGTGTAGTAATTCGGATTATAGTAACGCCGGACGGAAAATTGCGACAGGCGTGAGATGTTGAGCAGTCCCCTGGCGGACAGCCCTTCGGTAAGAAACTTCAAATCCTGTTTGGCTTCGAGTTGCGCCAGTATCTGCGACCGGTTTTTGTCCTTATATCCCCGTAACGACTCGGCGTAAGGATTAATGTATCTCGACCAGTCTTCTACATTACCGAACATGATGTGCGAAATGTACGAAGTTTCGGGTGTTACCGGATAATAGGCGGGAAACATGACCGGATTCGACCGCATGATGATCCCATACATGTCGGTTCCCCCTGCGATCGGACCGCTATAATCGTCAAAAGCCCCGCTCAGGCGGACAATCATTTCGGTCGTTTTGGTAATGTCGATGTTCACGTTCGAGCGCAGGATGTAGGACTTGTTATCGATATTATTGTTGAAATTCTGTCGTTTGTCGATTTTCAACATTCCGTTATCTTGACTGAACGATCCCGCCACATAATAGCGAGCTACTCCTCCTCCGCCGCTTACGCTCAGGTTATAGCGCTGGTTGATGGTATATTTTTTGAACAGCATGTCCAGCCAGTCGTTGGCAGGAAAGCGGATAGGGTCTCTACCCGATTCGGTATCTGCGATTTTTTCGTCGGAATAAACCGGTACGCCGGTAATCGGATTGCGGGTAAGCACCGCTTCATTTTCCAATCGCATGTAGGTAATGGGATCGGCGAGTTCTATATTGCGTGTGGGCATAGACCATGAATTTTCCACTCGAAAGGAAATTTTTGCCGGCCCTTCCTTGCCCTGTCTGGTGGTGACCAGTATTACGCCATTGGCGCCTCTTGCTCCGTACAAAGCGGTGGCAGTAGCGTCCTTCATGATGGAAAAGCTGGCGATGTCGTCCGGCGGCAAACGGGCAAGATCGGTACTGGTCAGTTCAATGCCGTCAATCAGGATGAGCGGTCGGGTGTTACTGCCAAAGGTGGTGATGCCTCGCACAAAGAAGTCTGCATTGTCCGCACCCGGTTCGCCGCTACGCTGATAGGCGATGACGCCTGCCATTTGTCCGGCAAAAGCGGTGGTCAGGTTGCTCGAAGGAACTTTCAGATCGGCAGGATTAATCGTGGTGATGGAAGCTATCACGCTTTCCTTTTTCTGCGTACCGAACGCAACAATCGTCACTTCACCGATTTCGGCGGCTTCTTCGCTTAACGCTACCGGAATAATCTTTCGTTTGCCTACGATGACGTCCTGCGTCCGGTAGCCCACAAAACTGAATTGCAACACGGAAGTATCGCTCGGCACAGTAATCGTAAATTCGCCGTTGATGTCCGTTACTGTGCCAATAGTGCTTCCGCGCACTACAACATTCACGCCCGGTATAGTTTCGCCGTCCTTGTCGGAAACCGTCCCGCCGACGCGAATCCCCTGTTGTGCCGACAGCGACAGCGCACAGATACACATGCACAGGGATAACAACAGTTTTCTCCATGCATTCCATTTGATTTTTTGTTGATGCATACACATTTGAATTAATGTTATTGATGAAGTTGA
>JAISDP010000182.1 GCA_031264715.1 Bacteroidales bacterium | reverse complement strand
ACAACTTGAAAGGGGAAAATTAGACATCGTTTTTGCATTTGAATTTGGCAAGGAAACTCAACTGCATATTCTTTCAAATACAAGCGGCGACTTCATCAAAGACCTCTTGAAACAAATTTGCGTGGGTATGCAAAGGGTTAAAATTCATATACACTGATTCTTGGATTGTGTCTTTTTTGTTGTCCATCACTTTGGTAAATGCGGAATTTCCTGTGTTTATAAAGAATTTATATTTATAAATTTCACACGGCGGGGCGTAGGAATATTCCCGCTCGCCTGCTGTTCCATCAAAGGTAAGCAGCCATTTTGCACCAACAGAATTTAATCTCTCTAATTCAGTATAAAAACTGTTTAAATCAAATTCTGTACGTGTGTAGCGGTCTTTTGTTCCTCCATATGGCGGGTCTAAAAAAACAAAATCGCCCTCTTTTACATTTGCTAAACATTCTCTGTAATCAACATTATGAAAATTGAATTTGCGTATGCACTTACTCCACAAAAGCAGTTGAGAACGCAGAGTATCTGGATTTATACCGGGGCGCGACAAATGAAATGAATTATTAAACTCGCCCTGTGCGTTGTATCTAATCAATCCATTCACGCAAGTTCGCGTAAGAAACAGAAAATCAAAACAGTTTTTTGTTTGATTAAACCTGTTACGGACTTGATAATAAACTTCCTGTCCTTTTTCCTGCAAGTCGTCCCAACGGTTTTTATATTCGTCTGCAACCAAAGAGGGAGTATCTTTTATTGCGTTCCAAAGGTCTATCAGTTCAGGAATTATATCGCTCGCAACTCCTTTGTTTGTACGGGCAAACGGCATCATTGCACCCCCGCCAACAAACGGCTCGTAATAGGTTTCACAATTTGAAAAATATTGTGCAAGTTGTTGAGCGACTAAACGCTTACTGCCTGACCATTTTATTACTGTTGGATAATTCATAATGCAAATAGTTGAGTTTTTGTTTCTTGCAAAGCGTGTTCTAACCGCGCTTTTGCTAAATTAAAATATTCAGTTTCGATTTCAAAACCAAAAACATTCATACCGTATTGCAAGCCCGCAACCATTTCAGTACCCGAACCGACAAAAGGCACTAACAAGTTGCCTCCTTTTACACCTGCAATAGTTAAAATCCGTTCTGCAACGCGAAGCGGTTTTTGTGTTGGGTGCGAGCCAAATTGCATTTCATCTTTTGCCTTATTGTTAGGGATATCCCAAACGGTACGCATTTGTTTTCCCTGTTCTTTCAACAAATCGCTTGACGAAGAAAATGCTTTTGAATCTTCGTAATTAAAAACATATTCTCGTTTTTTCTCGCCGCCTTTATGTACCCACAAAATAGTTTCGTGGCTTGCTGTCAGTCGGCGACCTGAAAGATTGGGAAACGCATTGCGTTTGTACCAAACAACTTCGTTAATTATTTCTAACCCTAATAGTTGGCAACATACGTTCACAAAACCCGAATTATGGTAGGTTGAGTGTATCCAAATTGACCCTGTCGGTTTAATTACTCGTTTCAATTCTTTTAGCCAAGAATAAGTGCTTTGGAAAGAATCGTTTTGCGAAAGCAAATCCCAAACTTCGCTTGTGAGTTTCCAATCCCCGCCAAAACCATTTAACTTTTGACCGCCGTTGTAACTCCAATTTTTTGTTGAGGAAGCACCATAAGGGGGGTCAACTATACATAAATCAAAGAAATTGCTTTTGAGAGAGGGCAACTCCTCAATAACATCTTTTTGTTGAAAATCAATATTCTTGTCTATATAATTCATAGCGGTTTTGTTGTTTTATATTCAACAATACTTTCAGCAACAATACTCAAAATATCGTTTGCACTATTTTCTTCGCCAACAATATCATACACTTTATCTGCCAACCAAAGTTTCAATAATTCTTCTTGGTCGGCATCTAATAACTCGGCAAGTTTTATTACCTGCTCTCGACGTGCAATGCGGTCGCCTCGCTCTATTTTGCAATACATCGCATTATCTATGTCAAGAGCAGCAGATATGTGGCGTTGCAACATCTGCTTACTTTCCCTTAACTCCCTGATTTTATTTGCAAATATCATACTTGTATAATTTTCACTTGACAATTTTGTGCAAATGTACAACAAAAAACAAACTGACAAAAAAACAAGAAAAAGAGTTTTCAACAATCCAATGTTGATACTGTAAATCAGTAAATTAAAATTTTCAGAAAAACGAAAAGGACAGTCAAATACTGTCCCTTTTCCCTATATTTTTTTGTATTTATCGTGTGCAAAATGGTTTATCAGCCCGCTTTGCGTGAATTTTGCAATGTGTTTTTCGGCGGTTTTGTCGGGGATTTCCAACCGCTTGGCTGTGGCGAGGTAGTCCTGCCGCGAAAATTCGGGCGGCAGGGATTCGAGAAACAGTTGCTTTTGGTTGGGCTGCTTGGGCTTTTCCTGTTCGGCGGGCAAATCGCTGAAAACCCTCGCGGCGTGTTGAATCAGGATTTTGACTAATTCCAATGCGGTTTGAAAATCGGTATCGCTACAAATGAGCGGCGTTGCAATATGCCCGCTATCCATTACCCGCAACGCGGTAAGTATCATTGCCACACGAAAAGTTATCAAACCTAAACGCCTGACGGTCGCCAAATAATCAATGCCGCACAGATACAAGTATTGATTTTGAGCCTGCGAAAAATAGGCGTTGAATTGCTGTTGCTGCGTTGCCGTGAGGCAAAAGCGCAACGGGTCGGGTTGGCATTGCAGGGTTTTGTAGAAATCAAAAAAGCGGTCGCCCAAATGCCTGAAATAGTCGTCGAGCGTTTGGTCGCTGTCGCCTGCAAATACATCTTTCCAAACGGGCAAAATATTCATATAGTAGAATATAAAGCGGCTGAATAAGCCGTTTTCGGCGTTTGGAATAAGTGTTGAAACTTGCTTGGGCGTTCCCGAAAGCAATGCCGAAAGGCGCGGCGTTTCGAGTTCTACATACTCGCGGTCTTTGCGGCGGTTGTAAGATATTGTTTCGTGGTGGAACGCTTTCCGAAAACCGTCTGAATAGTTGCCGTGTTCCGATTTGAATGTCTGCGCCAAAGTGTCGCCCTCTGTTTCAAAAATTAGCCCTATACCTTTATTGTCATTCAGAATTTGAAAAAGCCCTGTCGCACTGTTGTTGGCGGGAATGATTAACATTCGCAAAGGCGGCTCTTGCGGGCGTTCCAAATCTGCCTTGTCTTTGGCGGTCGTGTACTCGGTTAATTGCCGCTGGTATTCCTCGTATTCGGCTTTTGCCTGTTCCCGCAACGCTCTGTGTATCGGCTCGACTAATTTGCGGCAAAGCGTTAATCTCACCGCAAAAAGTTCGGCAAGTTTTGATACACGGCTTCGGGGATTGTTGGTAGCGACTTTTCTTCCGTATCCTCTAAATCCTCTGCTTTCGCCGTTGTCGAATTTGGGGATTTCGGGGATTTTTCGGAAAAGGACTGTAAGGACTTTAACGAATTTGAGGGCGGGACAGTTTTTATCGAAACAACAATGCCTGCTGATTTTGCCAAATGATACAGGGTTTTGATTCATCGGCAGTATTTCGTTTTTTATCCGGCGGCGTCGCCTGTTAAAATCCTGAAATTATTCAACTGCGGGGAGGTTTCTCTTTTCCCGCAGTTTTACACTGTATTTTTCAAAGGATAATATATATTTGGAAAACATAGAGTTAAAATATTTTATACCTTTTATGTAATAAGTGTAATAAGTGTATTATCAAGAACAAATAAAAATGACGAATAAGATTATCAAATTAAGTTTTGTCAGCGTTTTCACAGTCTTTTACTTATCCTTACACATAATATCCTGAAAATACATGCGTCCTGAAGAATTTTCAAAGATTGCCTACATCGGACGGTGTATCGAGATCATAAATTTACTTTCGACGAATTCGATGATCTGACCGAAAAAGTCGAAAAACTCGTGTCGGAAATCATTGTAAAATGCTTCCATCACGCTAATGGCAAACCCGGTTTCATTAGGCAGCGACGTGCGTTTCGACATGGTTTCGAGTACGTCGCGTATACCTTCGAGCGTTGCGTAGCGTTCAATCCAGCGTTCATTCATGAATCCCGGCAGGTAGTTCTGCAACCGTTCGGGCAGTATTTCGAAATTATTCAGCATCAGGTTATGCATCCGGCTCACGTAATTGTGCAGCGATATATCGCTGAAATCCTCCCAGTTGTGGGCCAGGTAATGATCGTACAAAATGTCGATGATCACGCCCGAATATTTAGCGTAGCGCGACTGGAACCGGCTGGCGCTTAAATGGACAATGGAATGTTGATCGGTGAACGAGTCGATGTTCCGGTGCAATATAATACCTGTCCGGATATCCTCGGAGTATTTCAGGTAATCGCTGCCTTTTACCCAATCTCCGAGGAAATTCCCGATTTTAATGTCGTCACTGTCTCCTGACAGGTATGTATGAGCCAGATAATTCATTGCGTTCTTAGCTAGACCCCGGTCGTCAATATCCCGGAGCACAGTCTGTTTAAGTCAAAACCTTCCTGTTACACAAAATATTTGCAAAAATTGATAAAATAATGTACACTGAAATCACTACAGCCAGCCCCGTCCAATGCAGGATGATCAAAATCAATGCCGAAAGTGCGATGAAAACATATCGCATCCTGTTGCTTTTCCAGTCGAAAGATTTAAATTTCAGTGAGAAAAGAGGCAATTCTGCTACCATCAAATATGAAAACACTATTATTACTGCCAGCAGGAAAAACATATTACCGGTAAGCATCGCCAGTGAACTGCTTCCCGATGACATGAAAGCCAGCGAACAGATGAACAGCGCAGTGGCTGGAGTCGGTACGCCGATAAACGAGTCGGTTTGCCGCGTATCGATGTTGAACTTGGCCAGCCGCAGGGCTGAAAACACGGCAATGATAAACGCCAGTACGGTAATAAACCACCCGCAGGTATAAATTTCGACAGACAAACCGTGTTTTGCTGCGGCAGGCAGCAGCAATGCATACATGATGGACGCCGGCGCAACCCCGAAACTCACCATGTCGGCCAGCGAATCGAGTTCTTTTCCTGTAGCGGAATATGCTTTAAGCCAGCGGGCTGCGAAACCGTCGAAAAAATCGAAAACTGCGGCGGCAAGGATAAAGTAAGCCGCTGTTTCCAGCCTGCCGCTAAATGCAGACACAACAGACAGGCAGCCGCAAAACAGGTTCAGGCATGTTATTACATTCGGGACATGGCGAAGGTGCGATATTCTCTCGGACATATTAATTGATTTTTGACAAATATAATAGAAATTTATTTTCATGTTGCCAAAATAGATATATTTGAATTTTTTATTGTGTAATGATTGACAACAACGCTTCTGTACTTCTGATATATACGGGCGGAACCATCGGCATGATCGAAAACAGGGATACCGGTTCGCTCGAAGCCTTTGATTTCAAGCACTTGAAGATGCACATGCCCGAGTTTGCCCTGCTGAAATTCACCGTCGACAGCATCCAGTTCGATCCTCCCATCGATTCGTCGGACATGGATATGGAGGGATGGATGCAAATCGTGCGGATCATACAGGACAATTACAGCCGCTACGACGGGTTTGTGGTGCTGCACGGTACCGATACGATGGCGTATACCGCTTCGGCCCTGAGTTTCATGCTCGAGAATATCGATAAGCCGGTGATCCTGACCGGCTCGCAGTTACCCATCGGGAAAGTGCGTACCGACGGCAAGGAAAACCTGATCACTGCATTGGAAATTGCCGTGGATAAAGCTCCCGACGGACGCCCGTTTGTACCCGAAGTGTGTATCTTTTTCCAGAACGACCTGATGCGCGGTAACCGTACCACCAAGGTGAACGCCGAGAACTTCCATGCATTCAAATCGTTCAATTACCCGGTGCTGGCGCAGGCTGGGGTACACATCAAGTATGAGCACCACCTGATTATTCATCCGCGTATCCGCCAGATGCCCCGCTTCCACTATATGCTCGATCCCAATGTAGTGATACTGAAATTATTTCCCGGTATCTCTCCGGATATGGTCAAAGCCATACTCAATATCCCCAACCTGAAAGGCGTGGTGCTCGAAACCTATGGCATGGGCAATGCCCCCAACCTTAGCTGGTTCGGGAAAGCGGTAAAAGATGCCGTAGACCGTGGGATCGTGATCGTAAACGTTTCGCAGTGCATTACCGGAACTGTGGAAATGGAATGTTACCATGCCGGGAAAATACTTCTCGATGCAGGTGTAGTGAGCGGATACAACAGTACCACCGAAGCCGCTGTTACCAAGCTGATGTTCCTGCTGGGGCATGGCATGACTGCCGCACAGGTAAAGGAGCATGTGAAATGCCCGCTTATGGGGGAAATCGATGTGAACTGAAAATATGCGGTTTTGTGACCGGTAAATAGAAATCTGTCAAACATATAATTCCCGGACATGGAAATCTGTGTTCAACACGAATTACAAATTGTACGGATTACATATTTTTTGCAGTTTGTGTTTTTTCATCTATATTTGTGCTATTTAGATTGAATAAAGACAATTAAGATATGCCGCAAAAAAGTCCCATTCTTGAAGTCACTCCCGATGTAAAATGGATCGGGGTACTCGATCCCGATTTGAAAGTGTTTGATATTGTGATGGAAACTAAGTATGGATCCACTTACAATGCCTATTTTATTAATGCACAGAAAAAAACACTGGTGGAAACGGTAAAGGATACGCATACTGCCGAGTACCTGGAAAAAGTAAAGGCAGTGTGTAACCCCGAAGAAATCGAATACATTGTGATGGATCATACCGAACCCGACCATTCGGGGAGTTTGTCGGCGCTGCTTGATATTGCACCCAATGCAACAGTTGTCGGTACCGGCCAGGCGTTTGCCTATCTGAACGAAATCATGAACCGCCCGTACAAATTCATCAAAGTAAAGGACGGCGACACGCTCGACCTGGGCAATAAAACACTCCGGTTCGTCGGTGCACCTAACCTGCATTGGCCGGATAGCATGTACGCCTGCCTGGTAGAAGACAAATTGCTGTTTACGTGCGATTCGTTCGGTGCACATTACTGTTTTGCACCCGTTTTCGACGATTTGATCACCAATAAAGCCGAGTACGAAGAAGCGTTCGTATACTATTTCGATTGTATCCTTCGCCCATACAGCAAATTCATGATCAAGGCCGTTGAAAAAATAGCTCCCCTTGAAATTTCGGCTATTTGTACCGGTCATGGTCCCATCCTGCGTTCGACCTGGAAAGAAGCAGTTGAAAAAAGCGACCGGTTGGCACGCGAGTACATGGATATCACTGGAGGGAAAAACAACAGGGTGCTGATTACTTATGTGTCCGCATATGGTTACACGCGCCAGATGGCCGATTGTATCCGTAAAGGAATCAAGCAGGCCGGTGATTTCGAGGTGGAGTGTATGGATATTGAGTTTGCCCTGATGGGCGATCTCGAAGCCGCCATCACCCGATCCCATGCTTTGATTGTAGGTTCGCCTACCATTAACCAGAATACGTTGATGCCCGTGTATAAGCTGTTTGCTGTAATCAATCCGTTGCGCGATCGCGGTAAACCGGCGGCAGCATTCGGTTCGTACGGTTGGAGCGGCGAAGCGGTGGAACTGATCGAAAACAACCTGAGTGGGCTGAAACTAAAAGTCGTGCAAAAAGCATACAGGGGTAAATTCCGTCCGGGGGAAGAAAAGGCGCAACAACTCGTCGAGTTTGGACGGAATTTCGCGGAACAGATTTCAGAATACCCCCGTTGAGCCGAATTTGCAATTCGGCTCGGAACACAAGGCAATTTGCAATTGCCTGTGGTGAGATCGCTGAGTTGCCGGCTGCCGGGGGATGAATGCCCTGACGGGCAATAAAACGGTCTTGTTGATCTTTTGTTCTATGGATATGAATGCCCTGACGGGCAATGTTTTTGTGCATTTGATGCCGGAAGGCATCTGATGTTGATAACTCCGGGGTGTACCGTCGCACATCCAAAGAAAAAAAGCGGAACTTCTGTTTCCGCTCTTTTCGTGAATTCATCTTGTGTTCGAAAGATGACGTCTGTGTTTCTTTTGATTGAATATTGAATATTCCGCAAAGCGTTTCATCATCATACAATATTCGATAATCAATGGTCAATCATCAACTGTTTATCCGCACTTGGAGTACCCGCAGTTAGAGCAGGTGAGGCAGCCTTCCTTGTAAATCAGGGTGCCTTCGCTGGTGCAGTCGGGGCATTTGTTGCCTTTGGTAACCTTGGTTCCATCGGGGATATATTTCTTCAGGGCACGTTCCACACCGTTTTTCCAGGTATTGATGCTTTCGTCGTTCAGATGGAGCGACGACACCAAGTTCACCACATCGGGAATCGGCATACCGAAACGCAATACACTGGATATGAGTTTTGCATAGTTCCAGTATTCCTGTGCGAACATACGCGACAGACCGCCAACGGTGTTGGTGTAACCGAAACGATCCTCGTACTGGAAATCGTACCGTTTGTTACCGTCCTCTTCCTTCACTTTGATAATTTTACCTTTGGTGATCGACTTGGGAATGAGGAATACTTCGTCGTCGGTGATACCGGTGAATACTTCGTAGGGACGCCCTTCGTACAAGCCGATAAATGCAATCCAGTCTTCACGGTTGTTCTTGAAACGTATGATTTCGGCATCCAGCGAAGCAGGGCGACGACGCGGTGCGACGCTTCCCACAGGAACAGCAGGGGCTTCCTTCCTGGTGGAAACAAGTATCCCTTCGCGCGAACCTTCGCGATACACGGTGATACCCTTGCAACCACTCTGCCATGCAGTAATATAGAGTTGCGCCACCATATTTTCCGATACATCCTCGGGCAGATTGATAGTGACGCTGATGGAATGATCCACCCATTTTTGCATCTCACCCTGCATCCGCACTTTGTTCAGCCAGTCCACATCGGCCGAGGTAGCCTTGTGATAGGGCGACTTTTCGATTACCTCGCGTATCTGTTCATCGTCGTACTTCATCACCTCTTTTACATTGTAGCCGTTGATCTTGAGCCAGTCGAGGAACTTGTGGTGGAATACCATGTATTCTTCATACGAAATACCCTTTTCGTCGGTGAACGAGATGACAGCATCCCGGTCGGTGGGATTCACGGTACGGCGACGTTTGTAATACAGCGCAAAAGCCGGCTCGATGCCCGAAGTGGTTTGCGTCATCAGGCTGGTAGTGCCTGTGGGAGCGATGGTGAGCAGGGCGATGTTGCGGCGGCCGTATTTCTGCATGTCGCGATACAGCGTTTCGTCTTCGCCCCTCAGCCGTTCGATAAACGGGTTGCCGCGTTCGAGCGACGAATCGTAAATAGTAAAAGCGCCGCGTTCTTTGGCAAGGTTTACCGAACCGCGGTAGGCTTCCAGCGCCAGCGTTTTTTGTACCTCAACGGAGAAATCGACGCCGTCGTCGCTGCCGTAGCGGATACCCAGCGCTGCCAGCATGTCGCCCTCAGCGGTGATCCCGATACCGGTACGCCGGCCTTCCTCGGTCTTCACACGGATTTGTTCCCACAGGCGACGTTCCACACGTTTAATTTCAGGATCTTCGGGGTCGGCATGTATCTTTGCCAGGATAGCGTCGATTTTTTCCAGTTCCAGGTCGATGATATCGTCCATGATGCGCTGTGCATAAGCCACGTGTTTTTTGAACAGATCAAAATTGAACCGGGCTTCCTTGGTGAACGGTTCTTCGACATAGCCGTACAGGTTGATAGCCAATAAACGGCAACTATCATACGGGCACAATGGGATTTCACCGCACGGGTTAGTCGACACGGTACGATAGCCGAACTGTGCATAGCAATCGGGTACCGACTCGCGTATAATGGTATCCCAGAAAAGGATTCCCGGTTCAGCCGATTTCCACGCATTATGGATGATCTTGTTCCACAGTGCCTGCGCATCCACCTCTTTGGTAAAGGCAGGTTTATCAGAGTCAATCGGGTATTGGGCCGTGTAAGGTTGCTTATTCACCACGGCTTTCATAAAATCATCGTCGATCTTCACTGATACATTGGCTCCTGTAATCTTGCCGGGTGTCATCTTGGCATCAATAAAACTCTCTGCATCAGGGTGCTTGATGGAGATACTCAGCATTAAAGCGCCACGACGGCCATCCTGTGCCACTTCGAGGGTAGTGCTTGAATACCGCTCCATGAAGGTAACCACACCCGTGGACGTCAACGCACTGTTAAGTACCGGGCTTCCTTTGGGACGGATATGCGACAGGTCGTGACCCACACCGCCACGGCGTTTCATCAACTGGGCCTGTTCCTGGTCAATCTTCATGATACCGCCATACGAGTCGGCATTACTTTCATTACCAATCACAAAACAATTGGACAGCGACGCAATCTGGAACTTATTGCCAATACCCGTCATCGGGCTTCCCTGCGGAACGATATACTTAAAATCCTTTAACAGATCGTACAATTCTTGTTCGCTCATCGGGTTGGCATACTTCCTTTCTACACGTGCCAATTCGCGTGCAATGCGCCAGTGCATATCGTCCGGCGACTGTTCGTAAATTTTTCCATAAGAATCCTTGATGGCATACTTATTCACCCACACTTTGGCGGCCAATTCGTCGCCGTTGAAATACTCGAGGGATTTCTTATACGCCTCGTCGAATGTGTAGGTTCTTTCCTGCCGTTCTTCCTCTACCTGATTCTCTTTAGAAACCATTGTGCTTGTAAGCATTATCTTATATAATAATAGATCATTTGTATTTTCGCAAAAGAAGCGCAAGGTATTATCATAAATAACGACGGACAAATTTTTCCTGTCCGTCTTATTAACATTACGGGAAGAGTTATTAACCTGGACTGAAAATCACTATTAATAAACATATTACATATTGTATTTTCTGCCAACACATACATTGTAGGGGCGAACTGCGTTCGCCCGAAAATGGCGTTCGCCCGAAAAAAAAGGGCGACCGCAAGGGTCGCCCCTACATTTCGCATGGTTACGGGCAGGAACGGTCGATAACCGTTGATTCATCCCCCGGCATTGGGGTTTACCTTGCCCGTCAGGGCATTCATATCCATAGAATCAATGTGGAAAACAACCGGTCTCCGCAGGAGATTCATCATGTGAAACCCCATACGGGGTTTTGGTTTGGTGGCGGTGCATATTTTTCTATTGATATGGTTTCCCTGACGGGAAAAGGTTCCAACCCTGTCA
>JAISDP010000115.1 GCA_031264715.1 Bacteroidales bacterium | reverse complement strand
GACAATTTGCGGAACAGGATGTTCTTCTGGTGTTCGTTTACCTCCTCCACCGCTTCGATCACACGCATCCGGTAACCGTTTTCCCCGGCTGTTTTGATCAGCGCCTTTACATCCTTCGGAAAACAGGAACCGCCATAACCACACCCGGCATACAGGAACTTGGAACCGATACGGCTGTCGGAACCCATGCCTTTGCGCACCATGCTCACGTCGGCGCCCATGATTTCGCACAGGTTGGCAATGTCGTTCATGAAACTGATACGGGTTGCCAGCATAGCATTGGCGGCATATTTGGTCATTTCGGCCGAGGGGACATCCATGAAGATCACGGGGAAGTTGTTCAGCAGGAACGGCCGGTACAGCCGTTTCAGGATGTTTTCGGCTTTTTCGGACTCTACACCCAGCACCACCCGTTCGGGATACATGAAGTCGCGAACGGCAGCCCCTTCCTTCAAAAATTCGGGGTTCGAAGCCACATCGAATTCGATAGCCATGCCGCGTTGATCCAACTCCTGCTGAATCGTCTGGCGGACTTTTCGCGCCGTACCTACGGGAACGGTGCTTTTGGTGACTACCAGCACGTACTTGTTCATGCTGGCGCCAATGATACGCGCCACTTCGAGCACATACTTCAAGTCAGCGCTGCCATCCTCGTCGGGAGGGGTTCCCACGGCGCTGAAAACAACTTCCACATCGTTCAGGCAGGCTGCCAGGTCGGTTCCGAAATGTAGCCGCCCAACCTGCACATTTTTATGTACCATTTCTTCCAGTCCTGGTTCGTAAATCGGGATAACACCCTTGTTCAGGTTATCAATTTTCTGTTTGTCGACATCGATGCATGTCACATCCGAACCTGCTTCGGCAAAGCATGTGCCTGTTACCAATCCCACATAACCTGTCCCAACAATGGCGATATTCATATTATATGTTTTTAATGTATTTAAGTTCGTTAAAAAGTCCGATAATGATTCCGTCGGGCGGTTTCCCGCTTTCATTACCGAAAATTAACTTATATACGTATTCCGTCCCTGTTTTGTTTCGGAAAGTTCATTGGAAATATCTGAAAAAAATAAAGGTTTTTATACCTTTTTTCTGAATAATACGTTATATTTGTAAAGCATTTAACTTATAAACCACCAAGCCATGGCAAGCAAAAGAACATTAAAGAAAAACATCAATATCCTCACAGGCGAGTTGTTAAACGAATGTTTCGCTTTCAGTTATTTTCATCCCAATACCAAACCAAAGCAGGTTACCGAAACCATGTGGGCTTTGGCGCATACGCGGAACGAATTGATCTCCAGGATTAACAGGAAAATCCCCAAAGAAGACCAGGGTAAACAATCTGTTCGGTCGTTTTATAGAACCTTAAAAGGCGATGTAGCTAATATGTCCGGCCTGATGGATCATTTTGCAGGGTAATCATCGCTTGCTTTTGCAGGATAATATATGGTGACCCTGTCTGCCGTACCCCGAGCTGCGCTTCGCAGGGTCATATCATGAATCTCCTACGGAGATTGGTTGATGTTTTCTGCATTGATTTCTATTGATATGAATGCCCTGACGGGCAACGTTCCATCATTCGGCGAAATCCCGTCAGGGATGACATATCGGTAGAAGACATATCGGTTAATATCGACCAAATCCCGTCAGGGATGGCAGATCGGTAGAATATATTTCCCGTCAGGGAAACCATATCAATAGCAATTTCATCCTCAATGCAACAATCTGAATTTTACCGGACAGCAGTGATTCCTTTCCCAGGTCGATCAACCGGTTAGCGGATTTGGGTCAATACCGGAGACGCTTGTGCCGATTTCTGTATCCTGATGGTAAATCGGAACACTGATCCCTGCCCCGGCGCAGATTTGAACGAGAGAGTTCCTCCCATCATTTTGACCAGCAGTTCACATAACGGCAACCCAATGCCAACGCCGCGGTACTGCTGCGTGTATGCCTCGCCCTGTTTCCAGAAACGCTTGAAAATCTCCGATTGATACTCGGGCAGGATGCCAATGCCCGTGTCTTCCACAAAAAAAGCCAGGCAGTCATGATCATCCGGGATTTCGCAACCATATTTTATATAGCCTTTATTGGTAAACTTGATGGCGTTATCCAGCAAGTGCAGCAATACCCGCTTTACCTGTTTCCCATCAATCACAAAGCTGCCCGGCGGAGAAATGCGGTTTTCAACGACCAGCTCCAAACGGGTTTTATCAGCATAGTCGAGTATTTGCCCGGCATTGGCATACACATCTTCGAGCAACTCTGCAATAGCGTACTCGCCGGGATGGATATGCAATAACCCGGAATCGATTTCCGACAGGACAACAATATCATCAACCAGCGATAGCAGTTGCGCTGCATTGGCATTGATCCATTTGACCATTTGCTTTTGCTGCGACACATCTACATCGGGATTGCCGATAAATTGCAGAAATCCAAGTATGGCGTTGAGCGGCGTGCGTATTTCGTGCGATATGTTGGCAAAAAATGCGGCTTTGAACCTGTCCGATTCCTGCACCTGCTCAAGCGCCTGCTTTAATTTGGAAGTTTTTTCGTCAACCATTCTTTCCAGGTCGTTCTTGTAGCCATCCAGTTCGTAGTATGTCTTTTGCAATTTCTCGTTCATAGTCGTCAGTTCCTCGTTGGTAGCGCCCAGTTCTTCGTTATAGGCGCACAGTTCTTCCTTCTGCTCGTTCAGCAGGTTATTGATTTTCCGCTTTTGGCGATTACTTTTCATTACAACAAAAACCAATAACACAACAAGGCACAACATACCTGTCAACAATGTTGTAATCCCGATCTGCTGCTTGATCCGCTGCTGCTGTTCGGATATCTGCATGTTCATCTTCGCTTCGCGGTCGGCAAATTCCAATTGCGCCGACATTCGTGCAATAACACGGCTATTTTCCGCTGATTTCAAGAAGCTGCCTAACTTGTCGTGCCGCGATTGATACCGGTATGCCTTCCGGAAATCATTTATTGCCGCATACGATTTGCTTAGCAGCTCGGAAGTTTCGTATATCTGTTCCGTCCATTGTATTCTCGCAGCTTTTTCATATGCATCTTCGGCAAATGTTACGGTTTGACGGACATCGCCGATAGCATCGTAATAGTCGGCCATTCCCCTGGCGCACACAATAGACAGCCTAAAATCGTTCACCGAAAGCGACTTCAGATAAGCATCATTCAAATAATAGAAAGCCGAATCAAGCTGCCCGTAACTGAGATAGAAATTGCCCATCTTGCAGACGGCAAATGCGAGCGGCCCGGGAAAAGCCCGATAGCTTGCAATGGATTTGGCCTGGTAAGCGAACGCCTTATCCCGGTTCTTCCAATAAAAATAAAAGTCGGCCATGTCATTGTAGCTATCGCCCAGGGTGGTAGCCGACGAATCGGATACTGCCAAATAAGCGTCAATAGCTTTATGATAGAATTCGGTGGTCAGCGCACTGTCGCCTTGCTCCTCGTAAAACGATCCGATACCCCGGTAAATGGCTGCCTGTTGCAACGGGTCATTCAATTTATCACTCAGCTCCAATGTTTTATACAGGTAATTAAGCTGTTTCTCGCTAATGCCCAAGTCGGCATACACACCAGCCATCTTGCCGTACAGGATGCAACAGGTCAATGTATCCTTCAAACTCTCGAAGATATGGATGCTTTCCAGGTATTCGGCTATTGACTGTTTCAACTGCCCGTTGTGCCGGTACACTTTGCCAAGGCTCATGCATATATAGCCCATGCACCTGTCATCGGAGAACGGTTCGATGATCTGCCTGGCCACACTGTACGCCTTTTTAGCGCTCTCATAGTCTTGCAGGCTGTAGTATGCGTCGCCGGATACCGCATACACCTTAAATTCTTCAATCGTCCCCCTCACCGAACGGGGTATTGTTTGCCGCGCCAATTGTGCCTGTTCCAGCATTTTTTCCGAGTTGCCGCTCACATCCATGTTGTATACCGAGGCAATATGAACACGGCAGAGCGCCAGCGAATCATTCAACCGGGCAGCAATTTGCAAAGCGCTGTCGGCATAGCTTATTGCCTGGGATATCAATGATTCCTCCTGGCAACGCCGAACCATACGAAGATATATCTGCATCCTGGTTTCGACATCGGAGATTTTTTCCAGTGACTGTTTCAGGTCGTCAATGGATGAAACTTCGATGTCGGCGCAAAATGCCGCCCTGTCGGAGCCTGCAATTGCTTCGGTATTCCACCAGCGTTTGGTTTCATCCCGGGCATGTCCCTCAAATGCGCCAAACAAAAATAGATATATGATTAATCTGTGTGATAGATATTTCATAAAAAATGGTACTTTTGCTTTCCTTTCGTCAAATCACTTATCCTGGAATGACCATGACCGTTATTGATTATCAAATAGCCAATCGTATGACTTTCATGCTTAATTTTATTCATAATGAAAATATTCTATTGTTTCCTGGTTATCATCCTGACAGCATGTAGCGCCAAAACAGACAGGCCTTTCTTTACCAACGATGAATACCGGGAAAAAGTTCAACAACAATTCGACAAACGTAAAAAATTAGCGAAACACCGTACCGGGCAGCTATTTTCGGTATTTGACCGTTCCCTGACTACCGAACAGCGCGAGGCGCTTGAATTCCTGTATGCTTACATGCCATTGAGCGACCTGGCCGATTATGATGGCGATTTTTTCCTGAAACAGGTGGATGCAGCTTTTGCGGCACGCGACTTTTTTGCATGGGGGAAAATGATTCCCGAAGACATTTTCAGGCATTTTGTGCTGGTATACCGCGTGAATAACGAAGGCCTGGATACGGCGCGCACAGTATTCTTCAATGAGTTGAAGGATCGTGTGAAAGGCCTTTCGATGGCCGATGCCGCATTGGAAGTGAACCACTGGTGTCACGAAAAAGTGACTTATCGAGGTACGGACGGACGGACGTCGGCTCCATTGGCGCTGATGCGTACCGGTTGGGGACGCTGCGGCGAAGAATCGACCTTTACCGTAACAGCGATGCGTGCTGTGGGTATCCCTGCCCGGCAATGCTACACGCCCCGATGGGTACACACCGACGATAACCACGCCTGGGTGGAAGTATGGGTGGACGGGCAATGGCGCTACCTTGGCGCCTGCGAACCCGAACCGGAACTTGATATGGCCTGGTTTACCGCGCCTGCAAAACGCGCAATGATGGTGCATACCAACGTATTTGGCCTGTATGACGGCCCGGAAGAGAAAAATCTCGAAACATCCCTGTATTCGAAAATTAACCTGTTGAGTAATTACGCTACCACGCGCATCCTCGCCGTGAAGGTGGTGGATGCTGCGGGCAGGCCTGTGGAAGGTGCAAAGGTACAGTACAAGGTATACAACTATGCAGAGTTATACCCCATTGCCGATGAACTGACCGAAGCCGACGGCGCCGCATCGGTAATTACCGGGATGGGCGACCTGGTAGTATGGGCAAGCCGCGGAAACAAATATGGCTACGAAAAAGCGGCAGCCGACAACAATTTCGTTACGGTAACACTCAACCGAGATGCCGGCACAGCCTACAGCGAGACCTGTGAACTTGTCCCGCCGCCCGAACAGAAAATCAAACAGGCATCGGCCGGGAAGCAGGCGCAAAATGCACGCCGGCTGGCACAGGAAGATTCCATACGCAACGCTTACATGGCCACTTTTGCGAATGAGGAACAGGCAAAGGCTTTGGCCAAAGAGATAAATGAGGATAGCAGGGAGGTATGGAAATATCTGCAACGGGCACAGGGAAACTGGCGCGAGATAGAAACATTCATCAGGCAAAACGCTGCGAATCCCTACCTGTGGCCTTTCATGGCATCACTTACGGAAAAAGACGCGCGCGACACGCCTGCCGGATATTTAGCCGACTTCCTGAACGACAAAAGCATTGCAGGATTGCCGGTTGCAAAGGACTTTACCAAAGAGTTCCTGGCATCCAACATATTGTCGCCGCGTACAGGCAGGGAACTGATCTGTCCATGGAGATCATTTTTCGCGTCGGAGGCCAATGGCAAACCCGCTGATGAATTTACTGCTACGAATCTCATCCGGCTTCTTAAAGAAGAAATAACCGTTACCGACAGCGAGAATTATTATAATTGCCCATTGTCGCCTCGCGGTGCATTTGAATTACGGTATGCGGACAGGTATTCGCGCAATATCCTTTTTGTGGCGTTATGCCGTGCTGCCGGAATCCCGGCCCGGATAGAACAGGCTACAGGCAAGCCGCAATATTTCGAAGACGGGATATGGAAAGATGCTGTTTTTGAAGCCGCAGAACCGGAACAAATGGCCAAAGGCAAGGTTGTTGTCAATAACTCGGCCAACAACGTGGTGAAACCGCAGTACAGCACGCATTTCACACTGGCTCGTTTTTCCAGTGGCGATTTCGTGACACTGGATTATGAAGAAGATCCGGCATTGAAAAATTTCCCCTGCACGCTCATGCTCGACACCGGCTATTACCGCCTGATGACGGGCAGCCGTGCCAACGACGGCTCGGTGACCGTGCATACGGATTATTTCACGCTGACAGCCAGCCGGCAACAGAAGCTTACCGTGACGCTTCCCGGAGTTGCCGGCAAAATGCAGGTGATGGGAATTGTGGATATGAATACCGTCATTACCATGACCGACGGCAGTCACAGGACACTGAAAGAGATTTCGAACGGCAAAGGCGTGATGTTGTGTTTTATAGATCCCGGTACAGAACCTTCGAAACATGTTTTGCAAGACCTGCCCGCGTTGCAGGACGAATTTGAACAATGGAACGGCGGGGTGCTGTTGATGACGCCGAGCGATAAAATGGCCGGCAAGTTCGATCCGTCAGCATTTCCCAGGCTACCCGGACAAAGCGCCTGGGCGGTGGATCATAAGCGTACGTTGCTCAAGGGCGTGTCCGGTTCGCTGCAACTTGAGGTTACCGAAAATTTCCCGCTGACCCTGTTTCTTTCGGACAATGGCGGTATCCTGTTCTTTTCGGAAGGTTATCGGATCGGTATCGGCGAAAACATCATCAAGACAATCAGGGAAAATCAGGAATAACCATGACAGGAAGAATGTTATTACCGAAATTTGGTTATCTTTACCGGCAGGTAAAATACAAACCGGCAGTCGATAGCAAACCGGCAAAAGGAAAAGTCGACGGTAAGTTGATGAATGTTAAAAAATGCGCGCGAGATATGACCATTGCAACGTCAACGGTCACATACTGTCGACAGTTTTTGACTGTTGCAACGTCAATGGTCACATATTGTCGACATTCTTTGGCCATTGCAACGTCAATGATCAAAAACGTGCACGATATTTGACCATTGCATCATCAATGATCAAAGAATGTGAACGATCTT
>JAISDP010000107.1 GCA_031264715.1 Bacteroidales bacterium | reverse complement strand
CGGAATCATCCGGCGCCAGGCCGAATAATCACGGTATATTTCATAATGGCTTTTGTTTATTGTATTTAAACCTGATGAAAAAAGTCCTTTTTGGATTCATACTTGTACTCTTTACCGTCGCCTCTCCAGGTACGGATATCCGGGGGATTCTTCCTGCCGACCCGTTGGCATTTGCGGATGATCCGTTCGATAATCTCCATACGCCCTGGGTCGACTCGGTTTTCAACAGCCTTACCCCCGACCAGCGCATTGGACAGTTGTTCTTTGTGACAGCATATTCCAACCTTGAGGCAAAACATGTGGACGCTATTACCGAATACATCAATAAATACCGGATAGGCGGCCTGATCTTTTTCCAGGGAGGGCCAAAACGCCAGGCTTTGCTCGCCAATCGGTACCAGGCTCTTTCTAAAACGCCGCTGCTCATTGCCATGGATGCCGAATGGGGCTTGGGTATGCGGCTGGACAGTTGTGTGTCGTTTCCGAGGCAGATGGCCCTGGGAGCCATCGAGGACACGATACTGATTTACCGGATGGGTGTGGAAATCGGGCTGCAATGTCGCCGGATGGGTATTCACCTGAATTTTGCACCTGTAGCCGACCTCAATAATAATCCGCTGAACCCGGTAATTGGCATGCGTTCCTTTGGCGAGGACAGCCGGGACGCAGCCAAACGCGGCGTGATGTACATCGCCGGCTTGCAGCGGCAACATATCCTCACGGCAGCCAAACATTTTCCCGGACACGGCAATACTGCCGTCGATTCGCATCATGCACTCCCGGTGATCGCCGAATCGTATGCCGATCTTGATTCGCTGGAATGGTACCCGTACAAGGAGATGATGCGGAACAACCTGACGGGTATCCTGGCGGCGCACCTTCATGTTCCCGGGCTGGACAGCACGCCCGACCTGGCGGCATCGCTTTCGCGGCGCGTATTGACTGATATTTTGCGCGATTCGCTGCATTTCAACGGGCTGATTTACACCGATGCGTTGAATATGAAAGGCGTATCGAAATATTTTAAGCCGGGCGAACTGGAAGTGAAAGCGCTCGAAGCCGGCGCCGATGTTCTGCTGATGCCCACCGATATCCCGAAAGCCATGGCAGCCGTCAGGACAGCAATTGACAGCGGCCGCATCAGCCGGGAACAGATAGAACTGTCGTGCCGCAGGATACTGGCGGCCAAGGAATGGACCGGGCTGAATCATTACCGGCCAATTGACACGACCGGGCTGCATGCGTCCCTCAACAGTCCCCAAGCCGACCTGCTCAGCCGCCAGCTGGTAGAAGCATCGTTGACGGTGGTACAAAATCGCGACAGCATATTGCCATTGAAGCGGTTGGACAAGGAAAAAACCGCAATCCTGATTACAGGGGCGTCGCAAACCAATAATTTCCTGCAAACACTTAACCTGTATGAAGAAAACGACTATTATTTCCTTGACAAAAACGATGCGGGGCAGAAAGAAAATGCTCTGTTCGATAAGCTTAAAACGTATTCGCGTGTGATTGTGGGCATACACAACACCACTTCCAACCCTGCCAAAGGTTATGGTATCCTTCCGAATGTGGCTGCTTTTGTCGACAGGTTAACCGGGTCGACCGATGTGATCCTTTGCCTGTTTGCCCCACCTTATGCTCTGTCGTCGTTCACGAAAAAAGACAGGATGTCGGCCATTGTGGTGAGTTACCAGGAAACACCGCTTGCGCAGGATTATACGGCACAATTGGTTTATGGCGCCATTGCGGGCAAGGGAACCTTACCCGTTTCGGTCGATTCGGCATACCGGTACCGGCAGGGAATACATACTGCCGGCGGGCTGCGGCTGAAATATTCGATTCCCGAAGAAGTGGAGGCGCTCTCCTGCAAGTTACTGCCTATCGATACGATGGTGCGGAATGCCATCAAGGATCATGTCATGCCGGGTTGCCAGATATTGGCGGCACGCAACGGCATTGTGTTTTTCAGGAAAGAATACGGGCAAATCCGCTACGGCGATGAGGCGGAGCCTGTTGATCCGCGACATATCTACGACCTGGCTTCGGTGAGCAAGATCGCTGCCACGCTGCCGTCGGTGATGCTGCTGCACGACCGCGGACAGATCAGGTTGCGCAACCGGCTGGTGGATTATTTGCCGGAATTGAAGGGCAGCAACAAGGAACGCATCACCATGATTGATGTCCTGACCCACCAGGCCAGGCTGCAACCGTTCATCGGGTTCTACCTGCAGACAATGGAGCCTTTGGACAGTACAAAGCGCCTGCTGGCAAGCGTAGCCAGTCCGCTTTACGCCATCAGGCTGGGGCCGGGAACTTACCTCAACAGCCGACGACGCTTCAAGGACGGGTACTACGCTGCCTCGGAGGACGGCAAGCACCGGTTACAGGTGGCCGACGCCATGTACGTGGCCAGTTCGTACCGCGATACGGTTTTTAATGGCATCCGCGACTCGAAACTGCTTGCCAAAAAGCAGTACAAATACAGTGACCTGGGATTCATCATGCTCGCAAGAGTTATCGAACGACTGGGAGAGATGCCGCTGGAAGAGTTTACAGCACAGCATTTTTACAACCGACTGGGCGCAACCACGCTGGGTTACCTCCCAACGGAGCGTTTCCCGCAAGGACGGATGGCGCCTACCGCAAATGATACCGTATTCCGGCGCCAATGGCTGCAAGGGCATGTGCACGACGAAAATGCTGCCGTGATGGGAGGCGTGAGCGGCCATGCCGGTGTGTTCGGAACCGCCAACGACCTGGCCAAACTCATGCAAATGTACCTGAATAAGGGGACTTATGGCGGCGAACGCTATATCAGGGAGGAAACGATTGCCGATTTCACATCGAGCCCTTTTGCCAGGCAGGGAAACCGTCGGGGTATTGGCTTCGATAAACCCGAACTTTCACCCAGACCGAACGATTTGATGGGTAAATACGCATCGAAGAAAAGTTTCGGTCACACAGGATTTACAGGAACCATGGTTTGGATGGACCCGGAAAACGGCCTGCTATATGTGTTCCTTTCCAACCGGATATGCCCGGATGCTGCAAACAACAAGCTAAGCACATCACATTTAAGGTCGAGGATATACGAAGTCCTTGCCAATGCCATGAATGTTGAAAAATAAATCTTGTCGCTGACTGATTTTTTGAAAAACGTTTGCAGTTTGACAAAAATGATTACTTTTGCACCCGTAAAAATAACATGGCGAGGTAGCTCAGCCGGTTAGAGCGCATGATTCATAATCATGAGGTCGGCGGTTCAAGCCCGCCTCTCGCTACCAAAAAAACCAAGCCTTGCAGAGATGTGAGGCTTTTTGTTTTTGTGTACATATTATATACAGACTACTCTTGATATTCGCAAAAAATGTGTTTAATTTGCAGCCATGTTACGGATTTGTATTTTGTTTTTGATGTTGATGCCGACCTGCGGAAAGATTTTTGCAGGCATCGGCGTGGAGTTGGATGTCGTTTTCAGGGATTCGACTTTGCAGTGCCGGTATTTGTATGCGCTCAGCCCCAATCCCGGCGGAGTAACCGATACGCTGGCCGTGTTCGACTCGCTGTCCTTCAATGGGCAAAGCAGGGTGAGTTTGTTTTACGTAGCCGGCTCCAGCAGTGACCACATGCTTTCGATGCTTGATTCCAGCGGGTTGTATCTCGAAAGCCGGATGTTCGGGGTATCGCCGCAACGCACCACCTTTACCGTTGTTATCGGGCGGCAGCAAATCAAGGTCGCCAGCAAAGACTATATCTATCCGCAAAAAAACGAGGACGAACGTTCGTACTTTGTTTTCCTGTTCATTTTTTTCGTGGTGAAGATATTGATGGTTGTTGTCTTTTTCTTCTCTTCGAAACTTCCTAAACGCATCATCACTATTTCTTCGGGAGCTTTTCTTCTCAGCGCTTTTGTCGACTGGGTACTGCCGATTAACTACCTGTATCGATTTTTAATCATTGCCATAGTCGAATATCTGCTGATCGCATTTGTCGGCCGCAAATCCATATCGCGGCTTCAGGCCGCGCTGCTGGTTTTGGTGGTTAATATGGTCGGGTACGGGTTGATTGCCGTATTGTACCTGTCGTTTGTATTCTGGTGAGGTTTGTAATTGCCGCTACTGAGGTTAGCTACCAGCTTCCTCCGGCTCCGCCGCCGCCGAAACTTCCGCCGCCGAATCCCCCAAAGCCGCCGCTGCCGCTTTTGAAACTTCCCCACGAGTTGCCGTGACTTCCGCCAAGCATATTTCCCAGGATCATGCCTGTCCGGAAATCGCCGCTGCCTCGATTGTTGAAGTTTTTGGGACCCTTCCGTTTTGCCATGTACACAAAGAGAGCCAAAATCAGCAGGACGAAGACAATCCCTGTGATTCCGCCGGACTTTTCTTGCCGGTTGAGCTTTTCCGAATATTCTCCTTTGGCAAGGGGGATGATGATGTCCAACGCAGCCACGATGCCGCCGTAGTAATCATTTTCGCGG
>JAISDP010000062.1 GCA_031264715.1 Bacteroidales bacterium | reverse complement strand
TCATATCCATGATCCTCCACTATCTTGCTTTCCGCGGAATACGTAAGGACGAGCTTATGGTACAGGCTTTAAGCCGGTTAAGATAAGTTGTTATGCTGTTTTTTAAAATATTATTCATTATCCTGGGGGTTTACTGGATCGGTAAATGGATCATCAGGAGCGTCCTTTCCTATTTCCTGGGTGATGCCGCCAAAAATATGAACGACCGGTTACGTCGGCAAAAAGAAGAAACAGTACGGCAAAAGAAAAAACAGGAAGGGAAAGTGACCATCAATTATCAACCGAAACCGGATAAAAATTTCGGAAAGGAAGAAGGGGATTATGTCGATTTTGAGGAAGTAAATTGAAATTGTCGAAAATATGTGAGCATTGCGGAAAGGTCATTGTGTGATATCATCCAGCTTGCTGTTTTCGCTTGCTTCTTCAATCTTTTCGGCCTCCTTCTCATCAATGCGGTGTTGTGCATCACCACGGAAGCCTTCAGCCGGGATTTTCACAGCATAGGTTTTCCGTGCGGCATTGGTTAATTTATTGTCGCGTAACCATGGATTAAGGTATTTCAGTATCTTGTAATTGGTTTGGTGTTTGAAAGCGAAATCGGTCCAATTGTTTACGGATGTTTTCACTTCCACCTCAGTGCAGGGGATTACCTGGTATTTTTCCTCTTCGGGAACATGAAACCCGTATTTCCAGGGATTGTTCAGGATAAGTTTCACTGCAGCAATACGGTATACATATCGCATCGTTTCCTCGTTGAGCAGAAGATCGTAATAATAATCGCACTGCTGGCGTTTCACCTGTTTACTCAACCCGCCTTTGCCCATGTTGTATGATGCAGCGGCCATTGTCCAGTTGCCAAATATCCTGTATGCTTCATTCAAATATTTGCATGCAGCCGCAGTCGACTTTTCGATATGATAACGCTCGTCCACCTCGGCAGTCACTTCCAGCCCGTAGTCGGCTGCTGCATCTTTCATGAACTGCCAGAAACCCGTGGCTCCCCTGGGCGAAACCCTGTTCATAAAATCGCTTTCAATTAACGACAGGTACTTGAAATCGTCAGGAATACCATTTGCTGCCAGTATCGGCTCAATAATGGGGAAATACCGGCTGATCTTTTTGATATACTGCAACGTATTGGAATGAAAATTCATGTTGACGATCAATTCCCGCTCAAGACTTTCGCGAACATCAAAAAATTTGATGGGCATTGATTCACCTGAAAACTCAACCTTTTCGGGAATATACGGCGAAGTGATCCAATGAAAAGGCGACGATATGCTGTCCCCGGAAACGTTCCCTGACGGGTTGGACAAAGATGAGGAACAAACCCAAAAAACTGCTGCCAGCACAAGCAATAAACAAAATGCTATAACCGGCTTCATTTATCGACAAAAAAATTGTGAATCATCTCGTGTGCTCTTTTCTTAAATTCTTTACTGCCTGCCACTGTCATAACCATATTGTTTTTACGATTAACGCACAAAGATAGCGCTTTTTTATTACAAAATAATACTAACAATATTGATAGGGCAGTAGGATATTACCATATTTTAAATACATTTGTGCATGAAAATATTCAAAAGACATAAAGATTACGGTTTTTGGAATCAGGGTATCCCTCTAAGCAAGTTGAGTCAATTGGGTGATCACAAACTTGTCGTTAGAAAAAGGAAAAATAAAAAAATGAAATTGAATTTATCCGTCTTATTGCTCCTTGTAGCTTTCAGTCTTTCGGCACAACCAAAAATCGCGTTTGATAAAACCCAGCACAATTTTGGCAAGGTGAATGAAGGCGATGGTGCAGCAAGTTACGATTTTACATTTAAGAACTCCGGAACAGCGCCGCTCATCATACAGGATGTGAAAACCACCTGTGGCTGCACCACGCCCGAATGGACCAGGCAACCGATCCTTCCCGGCGCTACGGGTTTCATTAAAGTATCATATGATGTGAAAGGCCGTCCGGGAGCCATTGATAAAATGATTACCGTACATAGCAACAGTTTGTCATCGCCCACCAGCCTGCGTATCATCGGCGAAGTAATCCCGGTGGAAAGGCATCCGAGCGAAGCGTTTCGCTACACTGCAGGCACCATCCGCTTAGACGATATGCATGTGGCATTCAACCGGATGTATTCCTACGAAAAGCCTGCACTGGTGGTTACGGCCTACAACCCCGGCCCCGATATAGTAAAGATTGCATTTATCGATTTGCCTGCATACATCAAAACGGAAGTGACGCCGGCAACCATCAAAAAAGGCGAGAAGGCTACCATCAAACTAACCTACGATGCGGCCAGGAAAAACGATTGGGGATTTGTATCCGACCGTATCAGCATGATCCTGAATGACAACAAGGCAAAAGATTATAAACTGACAGTAACGGCAACCATCGAAGAAGATTTTTCGCGGTGGACAGCTGCGCAACTGCAAAACGCCCCGGCTGTATCTCTTGATCGGCAGGTAATTGAAGCCGGCAAGATCAAGAAAGGCGAAAAGAAGGCATATCAAGTGAAATTGACCAACAACGGCAAAAGCAAGTTATCGATACGCAAAGTGGAATCGGGCAGCCCACTGGTAACGGTAGACGCACCGAAGGAAATCAATGCCGGCGCCTCCGCCGGTATGACGATTACATATGACAGCGCCGGTCAAAGTGGCGAGCAAAGCAAAGCCATCACCCTAATCACTAACGACCCGAAAAACGCACAGATCATTCTCCGGTTAAAAGCAGATGTGACGGAATAAGTCATTTTTTATTTCTGGAGAATTGCATACACAAGATAAATCAGATAAAAGGGAGCAATTCCAATTGTCGCGTTGAGGATAAAATTGCTGTCGCCCTTATAGGGCTTGGTGAATATGATGTTTTTCGTTTCGCAGGGCGTTGCCCAGTCGTGGTCGGAAGATTATAGTAATTGTAAATAGCTCTGAAAGAGCGACATAATTAGCACAGGGCATCGCCCTGTGTCGCAGCAAACGCATTCATACCAAGCCCCAACGGGCCCAACGGGGCGTAATCAGATATATTTCATTTGCTTGCGCCCCTTCATGGCTTAATGATATTGTGTAGAAGAATCGGGCGCATTTCCCGCCAGGGAAACCATATCAATAGAAATATATAGCCGACCCACACAAAAACCCCGTATGGGGTTTCATATCATGAATCTCCTACGGAGATTTCGTTAGTGTCTTCCGCCTTGATTCTATTGATATGAATGCCCTGACGGGCAAAATACGCACGGAATGTTTCGCTCTTGCGATCGGATGCCGGAAGGCATCCAATGTTGATAACCCCGGTTCGTAGGGCGTTGCCGGCGTTGCCCTACGCTATTGATTACGCCCTTTCAGACCTGTAAGGCCTGCAAGGGCGACAGCAATTTTATCCTCAGCGCGACAATTTGAATTGTACCCGTGTAATTTGCCGTGCGAATAAGTTCTTTTCCGAACCGTAAAAATCATTAACTTTGCGTTTCTTTATTTGGAAGCATATATGCGAGAATGCTTGAAGCATCCAGTTTTTGAAATTATTTCCGGCGTCATTGCCGAAGATGACCAGCAAGCCTATGTAATTGGCGGGTATGTGCGGGAT
>JAISDP010000003.1 GCA_031264715.1 Bacteroidales bacterium | reverse complement strand
TCGACTTTATTTCGATAATCCTTTTCCCCATGACTGTAACACTTGAATATGGTTACAAATATAGCTATTATTATTTGAGAAAAATAAGAACTTATCAAAATATTTTATTATTTATCAGCCAATTATGACAAATCGTCTAAAATATGGTTACAATGGGGCGGGATTTACAGATAAAAAGAATCAGGAAGAACATCATGACAAACATGGCCTGCTGCATCGTAGCCGAATAGTTGGATACTACCAGCCCGAAACCGGAAACGACCAGTACAAAGATGCTCGCAAAGCAATAGATGGCGAGCAGGCTGCCGGCCGGAAACAGGTTATAGATCAATGCGGCCAGGCCAAAAGACAGCGAAAGCGCTACAAAACCGATCAGCCAGCACGGAATGAGCTTGGCAAGGATAAACCGGAATTTACTCACGGGCGTTACATTCATCTGTTCGATGGTTCCTGCTTCCTTTTCGCCGACGATACTGAGCGCCGGCAGGAATCCGCAAAGCAGCGTGAGCAGGATCACCATCAGGGCGGGCGCCATGTATACTTTATAGTCGAGATGCGGGTTAAAGCGATATTGCGGCGCTATATGAATCACGGGAATTACCCCGGTTCCCTGCATCTGCCCCTGTTCACGGCGCAAGTCGTCGGAAAAATCGCGGATGATGGCTGACAGGTATGACGAACCCATGCCACTCTTGGTTCCGTTCACCGAATTGGCTGCGATCATCAGTTTGGCGGAGCCTTCGCGTACGAGGTCGCGTTCAAAACCTTGACCAATGGTCAATACCAGGTCGGAAGCATGGCGTTCAATGCTTTGCAAAGCTTCGGAATAGGTGTCCGACACATCGGTAAGGCGGAAATAGCCCGATGAAACGATCTTCTGTGCCAGTCGCGTGGAGTATGTACTGTGGTCGCTGTCCACGATGCTCAAGTTCACGTCCTTAATCTCGAAAGTGGCCGCCCACGGGAATACCAGCATCACCATACACGGAAAAACGAATATCAGCTTGGGTATGAACGGATGCCTGATGATTTGCTTGAACTCTTTTTCAATTAAAAAACGTAACATGATCTACTAATTTTAGTCCGCTAACTATCACGAATTTTTCACGCTTCACTACGACAACCGTATTTTAAAGGTCTTCACGCTTACCGCAATCAGGAAAATCGCCATACCCGCAAGTATTGCCAACTCCTTTGCCACGTACGACACGCCTAAACCTTCGATCATCACTTTGCGTACAGCCGTGATGAACCACCGCGCAGGAATGATGTTCGAAATCCATTGCAGGATGACGGGCATGTTCTCGATCGGGAAGATCATTCCCGAAAGCAACAGCACCGGCATCATCAGCAGCATACCCGACACCAGCATGGCTGTAACCTGTGTGGTGGCCACCGACGAAATAACGATTCCCAGCAACAACGCTACAATGATGAACATCAATGCAACTACGGCCAACCAGAACATGCTTCCCGATACGGGAACATCCAGGACAAACACCGACAACAACAATATGCTGATGATATTCACAATGGACAGCGTGAAATAGGGCGCTACCTTGGCCAGGATGATCCATACCGGACGGACGGGCGACACCAGCAGCACTTCCATCGTCCCCACCTCCTTTTCGCGGACGATGGCGATGGAGGTCATCATGGCGCAGATCAGCGTCAGGATAAGGCCCATCACGCCCGGAACGAAGTTGTATGCCGATTTCATCTGCGGGTTATAAAGCATCTGTATCTCGGGTTCGATCAGGAATGAAATCCGGTGTTCGCGCAACAGTTCCTGCTGGTAATCTGCAATGATATTCGAGGCGTAACCGGTAAGCATCGCGGCCCGGTTAGGGTCGGTGGCATCGGCGATCAGCTGTACGGATGCTTTGCCGGTACGAAGCAGGTTTTCATCAAAACGGTCGGAAAATACCACTACAAGTTCGGCTGTACCCTTATTGAACGCGCTGTTGATGTCGTCGGCAGTGTGCAGTACCTGCGTCATATCGAAATATTCACTTGCCTGCATCCGGCTGATGATGCGTTGGGTTGAAATGTCGTGCGACGGGTCGAACACGGCCATACGCACATTTTTCACTTCAGTGGTAATCGCAAACCCGAAAAGTATGATCTGCGCCACAGGCATTCCCAATGTAATCAACATGGTACGCGGATCACGGAAAATATGGAGAAACTCCTTTTTGACAAATGATAAAAACATAATTAATGAATGAATAACATATCCAGCCGGTTGCGTTAAAGGTTTCCTGATGAATGATCCTCCGCCTTTTCCCGCGCCAGCCGGTGGAACACCTCGTCCATGCTCCGGACGTCGAATTGCTGTTTCAGGTTCTTCGGCGTATCCAAGGCATCGATACGTCCGTTGACCATGATGGACACGCGGTTGCAGTACTCGGCCTCGTCCATGTAATGTGTGGTCACGAACACCGAAATGCCCCGGTCGGCAGCATCGTAGATCATCTCCCAGAAACGGCGGCGGGTCAGCGGGTCGACGCCGCCGGTCGGCTCGTCCAGGAAGACGATTTTCGGTTCGTGAAAGATGGCCACGGCAAAGGAAAGCTTTTGCTTCCAGCCCAATGGCAGTTCCTTCACGCGGGTATTACGTCCGCTCTCGAAACCGATACGGGCAAGCATCCCGTCGGTGCGGGGCGCAATTTCCTTTTCGGGAACACCGTAAATCCCGGCAAACAGGCGGATATTCTCCCACACTGCCAGGTCTTCGTATAGCGAAAAGCGCTGGCTCATATAGCCGATATGCCGTTTGATCTCTTCCGGCTGTCGGGTAATGTCGAACCCCGCCACGACGCCTTTGCCCGATGTTGGCTTGCTTAACCCGCACAACATGCGCATGGCGGTGGTTTTGCCTGCGCCGTTGGCCCCAAGGAATCCGAATATCTCTCCCTGCGCCACATCGAACGAAATGGCGTTGACGGCGGTAAAACTGCCGAAGCGTTTGGTGAGATTCTCTACTTCAATGGCCTTTTTCATCTTTGGTTTTTGATTTTCTGACGGATCACAGCTATCTGACCCTGTCGGCAGCCTCACAGCGCGACAGGTCAGGACGCTGCAAAGTTATGGCATGGTCAACCGGATAAAACAGTCTTCAATTCCGGGCTGAATCCTGTCAATTTCGACATCCTGATGCCCTTGATTTGCCAAATACTCCCGCAACCGCCCCGGTTCTTCACTCTTCAGTGTCACGTGGTGCCTGTCGCCAAAAGCAAAACAGCTTTCCACGCCGTCGCCGGCACGCAGATCGGCGAGCAGTTTCGACATCCGGTTGCTGCGTACCGCCCACAACGGCTTGTTGAACCGCGCGGTGATGCCTTCCGGCGTATCAATTGCCAGGAAACTGCCGTTGCAGATCAATGCCATGCGGTCGCAAAGGGCGGCCTCGTCCATGTAAGGCGTCGAGACAAGGATGGTGATGCCCTGGCGCTTGAGATTTTGCAATATGCCCCAGAACTCTTTGCGCGATACGGGATCGACACCCGTGGTAGGCTCGTCGAGAAACAGCGTTGCGGGTTTGTGGATCAGGGCGCAGCTCAATGCCAGCTTTTGCTTCATCCCGCCGGACAATGCGCCTGCCCTGCGCTTGCGGAACGGTTCCAGCTGCGCGTAAATATCCTTCACCAAATCATAATTTTCCTCGATGGTGGTATGGAATACCGTGGCGAAGAAATTCAGGTTTTCCTCCACCGTTAAATCCCGGTAAAGCGAAAACCGTCCGGGCATGTAGCCCACATGATTGCGGATTTCCCTGTAATCCTTTACCACGTCGAGGCCATTGACCGTGGCTGTACCGCTGTCGGCAAGCATCAGGGTAGTCAGGATGCGGAACAGCGTTGTCTTGCCGGCTCCGTCAGGCCCGATTACCCCGAATATCTCGCCTTGCGGAACTTCGAAACTGATGTCCTTCAAAGCTTCAACGGATACGTATTTTTTGGATATTCCCCTAACGGAAACCATTTTCGATTTTTTAAAAGCCCTTCCCAACCTCCCCAAAGGGAAGGAAGTTGAAGCCGTTCCAGCAAGTGTTCCAACTCTGCCACATTTCTCTTACGGTCTTCTGCGTTACGGCCTTTTGATAAAGTTCACATCGCCATACGTCCCGATTTTAATCAACCCGTCGGTATTGGCAACTTCTATTTTTACGGCGTAAACGAGATTCTGGCGTTCGTCCCGCGTCTGGACGGTTTTGGGCGTGAACTCGGCCTTGTCCGAAATCCAGGTTACTTTACCGGGATAACTCCTGCTGCTGCCGTCGGAGAGGGCGACAAACACCGTGGCATCCTGCCCCGCGCCGACGTTCTCCAACTGTCCCGACACCACGTAAGCCCGCAGAAACATGCTGCGCGTATCGGCAATTTTATAAAGCGGTTTTCCCGGAACCACAATTTCCTTCGCCTCGGCGTATTTGCTCAGCACAGCGCCTTCCACCGGATTGACAATGCGGCACTTGGCCAGCTGGTCGTTTACCTGTGCGATTTGAATGTTGAACACTGCGCTTTCCTCGTCCAGGCTGTTCACCGAAGTCGATAACGAATTCATTTGCGCGGCCAGCGTGCTTTCCAATACGCGGAGCTGCGATGTGGCATCGTCCGCCTGTTTTTGCGTGGCAGCTCCGTCTTTGAAAAGATTCTCTACGCGTGCCTTTTCTAATTTGGCTTTATCGATTTGCTCCTTAGTCGCGGCAATCTGCCGGGCTATATCCGGTCGACGTGCAACGACAGCCTTCTGTGCAGCCAGCAGTTGCATCTTTTTGAGATATGGCTGGACGCTGTCAATATAACCCACCTGTTGTCCTTCGGCAAGGCGGTCGCCCTCCTTCAGATGGAACGTTTCCACTTTGCCCGACGCTTCGGCGGAAATGATCACCTCGGTGGCCTCAAAAATGCCGGATGCATCGTATTTGGACTTTTTGCCCCCACAAGATGCGGCTATAAAAACAATGCCTGTTAAAAGAATCAGTCTGTTCATAAAAAGTATTTTTGTCATTTTGTCATATTTTATTCCATTACGGTTCATATAAATACATTGATAACTGGAAGATGATGCATCTGAATAGAATTACAGATGTTATGACTGCCTTGCGTTTTGTTTTTCAAATTCATTTTTCACTGATTTATTTTCCGGCGATCACCATATAATGATATATACGCATCAGATACTGCACTTCATGTAATATCTTCGCTTGCCGCGACCGGCTTTCGGCATTGATGTCCTTCACCAGGTCATTTACCGTATACACGCCGTTTGCATATTTGCTTTCGCCGGCCGTTTTGACGCGATGGCGCAAGTTAATGATTTCATCGTCGCTTTGCATCAGTTCCCTTGCTTTTTGAATCTCGTTCCACGCCTGCGTCAGTTGCAGGCTGGTGTTGAATACAAATGTTTCCCGCTGCACATTTACCATGTTCTTGTTGTTGGCCAGCAAACTGCGTTCGTTTTTTGACGAATACAGGTTACCGAAATTCCAATTGAGCCGCACGCCGCCCGTTGCAAAAAACTCGAAATCGCTCGACAGGATGTTCAGCCCCGGTTTTCCGTAGCCGCCCTGCACAAAAAGCGACAGACGCGGCATGTTGCGCGCCCTGATGCTGCCTGATTGGGCATCGAACAGATCGTTCTGCCGCGAAAAGAGCTGCATTTCGGGACGCATAATGTCAGTCTGCCTGCTGACAGCAAGTTCTTCCGGTTTGATCAATTGCACGTCATCCAGCGTTTCGCCGGTCATGATCGAGAGCATTGCCGTATACGCTTTGCGAAAGGATGTCAACTCGATCCGTTGCTGGCCGGTATTGAGGATTTCCACCTGCACGGCATCCACATCCGACTGCATGGCGGTACCGTTCTGCAGGAGAGCGCCTGCTAATTTCAGGCTCGCTTGGAGGTCCTTTTCCAGAATATCCAGTTGCTTCAACTGTTCGTCGATGGTAAGGATACCGAAAAATAACTGGTTGATGCGTTCGCGGAGCGTGTAAAGGTTCACTTCCACGTTCTGCCGGTCGACGTCATTGCCGGCTTCGACGATTTTCCTTTGCGAGCGTGCGACGCCGCCATCCCAAACGGTTTGCGACACATCAACGGCGGCGCGGTACTGGTCTTTGTCGATGGTCGGGATATTCACACCCGGCAGGCTGAGCGGGAAATGCACCACATCCGACTGGTAAACAGCCTGTGCCTGAAACGTTATCTGCGGAAGCCACAGTTTGCCAATGTTCGAAATGGTGTATTGTTCCGACAGGTTGATGTAGCCGTGTTGCAGGATCAAGGGATAATTGTCCCGCGCTTTCTGCTGACATTCTTCGATCGTGAGGCCTTGAAGGCCTTGAAGGGCAAAACAGGGTTGTGCGGCAATAAGAAGCGCTAATAGAACGCTAATGCGACAGATCATCACCGATTGATTTATTTTGATGATGATTGTTTCATGTTTTTGTATCGACATGGACATGATCATATTGTAAAAAATAACGGTTGATTCTATTCTCTAATTTGCAACATATTTTTGATCCATATGGGTATAAGTATCTTACGCTCGTTCACAAAATCGCGGAAAGCATGATCGTCCATTTCGGTTAACCGCTGGATCATCGGCTTTCCTATAAAAGGGAAGAGGGTCATCGACAACATGTTCAATATGATGTGGAAAGGATTTAGATCATTCATCCCTGTTTTCTGCAATTGTGCATGCAACTGGTGAAATGTGCCCGATTCGGTAACCATTTTCCGGTTAATCCCCAGCTTGGCCTTAAATTTTTCAGGGTTTGCCTGTATTTCACCCAGTACAAAGATCGGTAGATTCGGATTTTCCAGGAGCATATCAATGTATGCCGCTGCAAGGGCATCGACTTTTTGCGAAAGGGTTGCGTTTTCCTCGGCCATGATCGAACGAACCAGTGAAAACAACTGGTTAAGTCCTTCAGCCATGACCATTTCGAACAGTTTTTCCTTGCTCCGGAAATAATAATTGAGCAAAGCCAGGTTAATACCGGCTTCCTCGGCGATGTCGCGCGTGCGGGTGCTTGCATAACCCTTTTGCCGGAAAATCTTCCGGGCCGCTTTCTTAATTTTCTCTTCGGTGGAAATATCCTTTCCCATTTTCATCTTTTCCATGGTGCAAAGATGGTGTATTGTTTTGATTAAAACAAAATATTTAATCAACTGTTTAAATTTGTTTTCGATGAAGCATGTATGGCAAGTAAGAAATGCAGTGATATGTTCGGGTATCCGTAAAATTTGTACTACCTTTACGCTCTGTGAAGAGCAATCTATACAGATAGGGAACGGGCGGATTGAATGATATGTTATGAAAGGGGTTGTGTTATTTATTCTTTTGGGATGGTACGGGCAGGCGTTCGGACAATTACAGACATCGCTGGACGGTTTGGTTTTGAGCGGTGAAACGCTTTTCGCGCTCGAAAACGTCAATATACAGA
>JAISDP010000334.1 GCA_031264715.1 Bacteroidales bacterium | reverse complement strand
AACAAATCAAACCTATGAATAACAGGAGAAAGTTTTTAAAGAAGGCGGCCATCGGTTCCGCAGCCATTGCCGGGTTATCGGGATGGAGCAGTTTGGAGGCCGCCGGTGGCGCGTCGTCCGCGTGCGATACCAATATGCCGGAAGGAGCGCAAAAAGGCGAAAGCGTTGCAAATACCGGATGGACAGCCGCTTTCGATGAAGCCGCTTCGACAGTGGTTTTGCAAAACGGACAAATTACCCTCTCCGGGAAACTGAGTTTCACTTCCGGCGGCGCCCAGTGGACGGTTGCCCGTTCAAGAGACGGCGTGGCCGACCGTTACGCTCTTGTCGATACGCAGGGAGACGTGCAGGGGTATTTCGTGTTGATAACAGACGGCGAGCAATTGAAGCTGCTGTTTTACCACCGTACGGCGCAGAATTATGCGGGCGTTTTGTCCTTTACCGGGAAGATCGGTTTTTTGGAGGACAGTTTTCCGTGCCGCACGGTTCCACTGGCCGGTGAGCGCGTGTTGCCGCTAAGCTGCGGTCGAACCGATTCCGTGCTGAACGATTCGCTGTTTTCTCCGTCCGGCGATCTGGCCTTGCAGATCGAAGCGGCACGCCTGAGCCTCGCGACCGAAAGCGGCGGCGCGTATCTTTTTTCCATGCAGGGCAGGATAGAGGAACCGTCGGAGGCTGAATGGACGTTTCGCGTGGAAAGGAATTACTTCAAAAGCCGTTATGTGCCGTACTATCACCCGATCGACCGGAAACGCTGCCCGAAAACGCCTACCGGCTGGATGTCGTGGAATACCTATTTCGACAAGGCTACGGCAGCCGACAACCTGAATGAGGCGAAAATAGGACAGAAATACCTGCAACCTTTCGGATGCGAGTTTTGGTCTATTGAGTCGTGGCAAGGCAATTCCGATCATCTGCCCGTCAGCGATTTCTACAACATGAACCTGGAAGTAAATCAGAAGCAATTTCCTAAGGGCATGAAGAAGCTGGCCGACGACATCCGCGCGCTGGGCTTCCGTCCGGGCTTGTGGGTACCGCCCTTTGGCACGGGTAATCATGAGTTTTACAAAGCGCACAGGGACTGGTTTCTGCATTACAAAGACGGTACGCCGATCCGTTCGTGGAACGGGCAATATACGCTTGATCCCACTGTAGTGGAGGCGCGCGAACACCTGAAAAAAATGTTCGATATTGCGTCGCACCAGTGGGGATATGAATTTTTCAAGATTGACGGCATGTCGGGGCGAAACCACAGCCTAAGCGCTCATTTGTACGAGCGTCCCGAAGTCCGGGCCTGTTTCAAAGACCCGTCATGTCCCAATCCCTTTGAACTTTGCATCAAAGCGTTTCGCGAAGGCATCGGCGACGATCGCGTATTTTTGGCCTGCCAGGGACATACTTCCGGCGCGGAAGCCTTGTATGCGGATGCTGCACGGCTTGGCGCAGACATCGTTCATCCCAATGAACCCGTCAAATGGAGCAATGTATTGAACCAGGGGCGTTGCCTGATCAACCAGGTATTCACCCACAACATTGTGCTGACAGCCGATCCGGATACCCTGCTGGTACACGACCTGCCCACGGAAGAAGCCCGAACCTCCGCAACCATCGTAGCGCTGCCCGGACAGTTGACTTTCTTTGGCGATAAACTGGCCGGACTGTCGGAACAGCAATTCAAAATCCTGCAACAGACATTACCCGTTCCCAATGTATTGCCGGTCAATTTATATCCGGTCTTTAGCATGTTGCCGGTATGGAATCTGCGGGTGCGCCACGAATATCTGGGCAACTACAACGTAATAGCGCTCTTTAACTGGGAAGATCATGCGCAGCCTGTTTTAGCGACAGCCGAAGAATTGGGCATGGATACCGGCAAAGATTATATCGGATACGAATTTTGGACGGAACAGGCTATAGGCATTGAACGGCTGGAAGCGTCGTGGCGCTTGTCAGTGGAAGTGCCGGCTCACGGCGTGCGTGTAGTGGCATTGCATGAGAAGGCTAACAGGCCTCAATGGGCAGGCAGCGACCGGCATATCACACAGACGGCTATGGAAATCAATGAGTGGATTTATTCCGAAGATCATGATATATCCGGAAATATCCGTTTGACGGGTTCATTCCCACTCGCCATGCGCCTGAACATTCCGCAAGGATGGAAGTTCTCTCAAGTGATTTGCAAGGATGCCGCCTGTACCGCAAAGGAAGAACCCGGCAATTTGCTGGCGCTGAACTTCCTTGCTCAAAAAACAACAAACGCTCAATTCAATATCTCATTTCATAATGGTTAAAAAACAATAAACAAGACTCCGATTTCACCAGTATTTTTTATTCAACTCCACCATTTCGGGGTATTTGTTGTCTTGATCGCCATATTTTTCCTTCAATTGCAGCAACTCCTTTTTAAGTTGCGTAATCAGCTTTTTATTGGCGGGGTCTTTATAGATGTTTTTCATCTCGGATGGATCGGTTTGTAAGTCGTACAATTCCCATTCCGGCTCTGGCGAACT
The DNA here is from genome assembly GCA_031264715.1 of Bacteroidales bacterium. Taxonomy (GTDB): domain Bacteria; phylum Bacteroidota; class Bacteroidia; order Bacteroidales; family UBA4181; genus JAIRLS01. The sequence continues at coordinate 3,741 of JAISDP010000334.1, read as the reverse complement.
TTGGTTGGCGCCTTTTATACCCAGAGGCTGCGCATAATAGTAGGCCAATTTGTAGCGTTCGGTACGAATCCCGTAGTGTGCCGTCACATGATGATCGTTGTCGTCATTCATCCAGTAGCGGTAATACATCGCTTTGCGCCAGTTGCCGGGGGTTTGTCCCTTCAGGTTATTGCGGAAGCTTTCGCCCTGCATGTATGAAGGTAGCGGCACGCCCGCAAAGTCGAGGAACAGAGGTGCAAAGTCGAGATTCATCACGATATCGCTGTTCACCGTTCCTGCTTTTATTTCCTTCGGGTAACGAATTAACAGAGGCATACGCAGACATTCTTCGTATATCAGGCGTTTGTCGAACCAGCCGTGTTCGCCCAGGAAAAAACCCTGATCGCCGGTGTAGATCACGATTGTGTTTTCGGTCAATCCGGCTTCATCCAAATATTTCAATATTCGTCCCACATTTTCGTCGATACCCGCAATACACCGCAGATAATCCTTAATGTAGTATTGATACGCCCAATGACGCTTTTCGTCGCGCGTCATGTTTTCGGGCATTGTCCGGCCCTTGAGGTCTGTCGTATTCATATTTTCCATTGACATCCGCAATTGCCCGGTATATTGTCCCTTGCTTTCATATGTGTCGAGCAGATTGGCCGGTTCGGGGATAGTGACGTCTTCAAGCAGGTTCTTAAACCTGTCGGCAGGTTGCCACGGTCGGTGCGGCGCTTTGAAATGGCACATGAGGAAGAACGGTTTGTCGCGGTCGGTCGATTGCAGATAGCTGATGGCGTCATTGGCGATCACGTCGGTCGAATGTCCGCCGTATTCCGTTTGTTTTGGCCTCCCGCCGGGCCCTGTGTCCCAATCGCCTTTTTTGATCAGGAGGGGATTGTAATATCGTCCTTGCCCGGGTAACACATTGTAATAATCGAATCCAGCAGGTTCTGTGCCCAAGTGCCATTTGCCGATGACGGCGGTTTGGTAGCCCGCTTTTTGAAGATCCCTGGCCACCGTAGGATGATCGCGGTCAAGAACATCGGCAAGGGTATACACGCCATTCTTCTGGCTGTACTGCCCGGTAATGATGCAAGCCCGGCTCGGCGTGCTGATGGAATTGGTAACAAAGCAGTTGGCCATTCGCGCGCCTTCGTTGCCGATACGGTCGATATTGGGCGTGGGCAAATACTTACCCAACGGCCCTCCGTAAGCGCTGACGGCTTGCGAGGTATGATCGTCGGACATGATGAAGAGTATGTTGGGCGCCTTGTCTTGCGCCTGTGCCATACCGGCCGCGAATAATGTCGCGCCGGCGAATAAAAATGTTTTTTTTGTTGACATGGTATCTGAAATTTATAATTTGCTAAATTAACGTTTATTGACTTTCTTGTCAAAAAAAAACATTTATCTTTGCAGTCTGTTTTTTAAGCCACTTTAGCTCAGCGGTAGAGCAGCTCACTCGTAATGAGCAGGTCGTGGGTTCAAATCCCATGAGTGGCTCTCGAAAGAATGAAGCTTGTCGGGCAAGTTTTTTGGTAAATTGCTTGACGAGTCAAAAAATATACCGGAAATCATTTTGCAGTAAATATGAGGTATTACACATATATTCTGTTTAGCCCAAGCCGTTATCGATACTATATCGGACAAAGTCACGAGTCTCCGGAACGTGCGGTACATCAGCATAATTCCGGCAAACGGATATGTACAAAAAAAGGAGTTCCCTGGCAATTAGTATTTTTCAAACAGTTCAGGAACAGTTGCGACTCGTACCTGTTGATGCAAAAGTTACAAAACATGAAAAGTCGTAAATACCTGGAATATTTTATTGATCACCTGATGCACATGGAAAATTAGCGGCAAATTATGAAGACGATCATTCAACTGTTTGACGAATGTGTTGTAAAATATAACAGCAATCCATTCCTGTGGGAAAAGAAAACCGAGTGTTTTGAGCCATTAACATACTGCCAAACCAAAGAGCAGGTATATCGGTTTGCTGCCGGGCTGCAGAGTCTCGGCGTCAGACGCAATGACACAGTTGCAATGCTTTCCGAAGGGCGTAACGATTGGATCATCGGGGAATTGGCAATCCTGCACACAGGGGCTGTCAATGTGCCGCTGTCCATTAAACTGGAGGAGCGCAACGATCTGATATTCCGCCTGCAACATTCCGAATCGAAATATATCATCGTATCGGGCATACAGTTGCCGAAGATACGCGCCATTGCCAATGACTTGCCATTGGTGAAAAAGATTATCGTGTTCGACGACCAGGATGTATACCGTAGCAATGAGATTTCGCTCAATGAGATTTGCCGGATGGGTGACAGGAAACTGGCGGCCGAACCGGACTGCGTTAGTTCTGCCGGTTCGCAAATCAGCGGCAGCGACTTTGCCAATATCAGTTACACATCGGGCACTACAGCCGATCCCAAAGGTATTATCCTTACCCATCGTAACTATACGGCCAATGTGGAACAGGCAATGTCGCTGATCAAAATACCACCGCATTATAGAACTCTGATTATACTGCCGCTCGACCACTGTTTTGCGCATGTAGCGGGGTTCTATAGCTTTATGGCTTACGGTGCAAGTGTTGCCACGGTAAAAGTGGGTCGCACCCCGATGGAAACGCTGAAAAATATCCCCGTCAATATCAAGGAGATCAAGCCCAACATTCTGTTAAGCGTTCCTTCGTTAGCCAAAAATTTCAGGAAAAATATCGAATCCGGCATCAAGGCCAAAGGCAATTTTACCTGGAAGTTGTTCAACCATGCGCTGAATATGTCTTATTCGTACAATAAGGAAGGTTCCAACAGGGGCGGCATTGCGCAATTCTGGAAACGTCCGCTCCTGGCGCTGTATGATAAGATACTGTTCTCGAAAGTACGGGAAGTATTTGGCGGCGAGCTTGATTTCTTTATCGGCGGCGGCGCCTTGCTCGATATACAGATGCAGCGGTTCTATTACGCGCTGGGTATCCCTATGTTCCAAGGCTATGGTCTGTCGGAAGCCACGCCGGTTATTTCGGCCAACACCAAGCCGAAGCATAAGCTGGGTTCGTCGGGTATATTGGTGAAACCGATGGATTTGAAGATATGCGATGGCGATGGCAAAGAACTGCCGACAGGCGAAAAAGGCGAGATTGTGATCCGCGGCGAGAACGTAATGGCCGGCTACTGGAAGAACCCGAAAGCCACTGCCGAAGCAGTCCGCGGCGGATGGCTCTACACGGGTGATATGGGTTACATGGATCAGGACGGTTTCCTGTACGTTACCGGCCGCTTCAAAAGCCTGCTAATAAGTAGCGACGGCGAGAAATACAGTCCCGAAGGCATCGAAGAAGAAATTGCCACCAACTCACGCTATATCGACCAGATGATGCTGTATAACAATCAGGATCCATACACGGTAGCATTGGTAGTTGCCAACAGGGAAGCCTTAAAAAGTTATGTGAAATCGCATAACCTGGAATGGGACTCGCCCGAAGGCAAACAGAAAGCGCTGAAGCTGCTGCAGGACGAAGTAAACCAATACAAGAAAGGGGGAACGTATGCCGGTAAATTCCCGGAACGCTGGCTACCAGCTGCTGTTGCGGTATTACCCGAAGGCTTTACCGAACAGAATGGACTGATGAACAGCACACTGAAAATAGTCCGCGGGAAAATTACCGAACGCTATACCGACCGGATCAAGTACCTTTATTCGGCGGAAGGAAAAGATATTGTGAATGACGAAAACCTGAAAGCG
>JAISDP010000168.1 GCA_031264715.1 Bacteroidales bacterium | reverse complement strand
ATGAGAAAATTACATGCCATTTTTAATATCTTTTATGTCGTACAACACGTTTGCAAATGTACATACTTATTTTTATTTACAAGAGGGATGCACGTTTTTTTGAAAAAAATATGGTCACTGTCCGTATAGTATCATAACTTTTACCAATTCATCCACCGTCACATTTACCAGATAATCGGAAAGACTGATTTGTTCCAGCTTTTGGCGGACGCTTGTTTCGTTGTGCGGCGTTCCGGTCAGCAATTGTTCCAGCTCGGCGGTATCCCTGACATTGAAGAAATCGCCAAAGATACGTACATGGCTGATGATTCCGTTTTGCACGTCGAGGTGCACTTCCAGATACCCGCCGTTGGTTTTGATGCCGTTCACCATATTATATCCCGGTGATTTCCCGAAATTCCAGTCCCAGGTTGCATATTTCCCGTCGCGTAGCTTGCTGATGGCTGCGATATCGGCATCCGTATACTCATACGGCGTACAATCGGGATAATTGTCCATCATATAACGGAGCACCATATCGCGGAATTCTTCCATATCGAGCGGCTTTTTAAGGTGGCTGCTGATGTTGGTCACACGGCTGCTTACCGATTTGATGGCTTTGTCGGTGAATTTTGCCGGGTTTACATTCAATGCCCCCGAAAGATCGGTGAGTTTCGAGGCAAAAAGTAAGGTGCCATGGTGCAGCACACGGTTACGGAACATATGCTCGGCATTGCCTGAAAATTTCTTACCGTCGATCACCAGGTCGTTACGACCTTCAAAACGCGCATCTACATCCAGTAACTGCAAAACCGAAATGATCGGTTGTGTGTATTTCTGGAAATCAATTAATTTATCGTTCTGAGCATTCTCAATAAAGGTAAAATTGATATTTCCCAAATCGTGAAAAACTGCACCACCACCTGTCAATCGTCTAACAACCTTGATATTATTCCTGCGAATAAAATCCATATTAATTTCGGCCAAAGAGTTTTGATGGCAGCCCACAATTACCGAAGGGCCGTTACGCCACAGCATGAAGCAGTTATCCGTAAAGTTTTTAAGCATATATTCCTCGGCCGCTAAATTAAAATACGGGTCGGTATGGTGATCGTTGATGCAAAGCATTTTATTACAGTTTAAGATTTAAAGTCGTGTGATCGCAAAGTATTACCACAAAGGCGCTCAAAAGGTTTCTTTGCGGACATTTTCAAGATATGCCTTTGTAAAACTGCCCTTTGTGTTCATTTTAACACGAGGGTGCAAAATTAAAAAAATAATTGTTCGGAAAGCTGTTTTTGTATCTTTGCAAGGCTAATCGAATATAATTTATCAGTGAAAGTAGCTTTAGTAACAGGTGGTTCGCGTGGCATTGGCCGTGCCGTATGTCTCAAATTATCCGCAACAGGATATTATGTGATCGTTAATTATCACAGTAATGAAGAAGAGGCGCGCCGTACACTGGCATTGATACGGGAGAACGGTGGTGATGGCGAAATCGTGCAGTTTGACGTTGCAGATGCCGGCGGAGTGGTAAAGGCGCTGGAAAGCTGGCAGGAACAACATCCGGCGGACTACATCGAAGTACTGGTGAACAATGCCGGGATACGCAAGGACAGCCTGATGCTCTGGATGGAAGACGAACAGTGGAATAAGGTGCTGGACACGAGTTTGAACGGTTGCTTCCGGGTGACGCGTACGCTTCTGAAAAACATGCTGGTACGAAAATACGGACGGATCGTCAACATAGTATCATTATCGGGGTTAAAAGGTCTGCCCGGTCAGACCAATTATTCGGCTGCAAAGGCCGGTGTTATCGGGCTTACCAAATCGCTGGCTCAGGAAATAGCCAGGAAGAATGTAACTGTCAATGCTGTTGCCCCGGGTTTTATCCATACGGATATGACTGCCGACATGGACGAGAGTCAGCTTAAAACCCTCATCCCTGCGGGCCGTTTCGGAACGCCCGACGAAGTAGCCGACGCGGTGGTTTTCCTCGCATCGCCGCAAGCATCGTACATCACAGGCGAAGTACTGTCTATCAACGGCGGATTATACACGTAAATATACGGTTTCAACCCTGACCTGGCCGGTATGATGTAGCATATACCGTGGTGTGGCAGCAAACCAATGCCTGGTGTGGGTGGCAAACCAACCCTGGTGTGGGCGCCAAACCAACCGTGGTGTGGGTGACAAACCAACCGTGGTGTGGGTGACAAACCAGCACTTGGTGTGACTATTTTCCGCCTCGGATAATTCAAAATTCAAAATTCAAAATTCAAAATTCAGAATTTAATTACTGTGTCCATTTGATCTTATCTTCCCTGGCAACGCCGGAAAGCACTTCGATGTTGATACCGTCGGACAGGCCGGTTTTGACATATCGTTTTTCAAACTTATCGGGAGCCGTGAGTATTTCCACGAAAGCCGAGTCGCGTGAGAATTTAAGCAGGCTTTCCTCCACCACCAGCACGCTGTCGCGTTTATCGAGCACAATGTCGGCATTGGCGCTATAGCCTGCACGGATAAAGCTACCCGGTTTGAGTGCAACTTTGGCTTGTATCTTGAATTGTACGGCTCCGTTTTCCAGTACGCCTTTTGGTGCGATGTGTTCCAGTTCGGCATTGAAGGTTTCCGTTTCCAGCGCTCCGATGGTCAGTATCAGGTTCATACCTTCCTTGATTTTACCTACCTCCGACTCATCGACCTTACCTTCGAAAATCATTTCGCCCATGTCGGCTACAATGGCAATCGTGGTACCGCTGTTGAAAGTATTGCTTTCGGTTACCGAATTTCCTTCCTTGACAGGCACATCAAGCACCATCCCTGTAATGGTCGATTCGATGATGGTATTGGTCGTTTGTCCCGACTTCCGGGCAGCGCCTTCGCGGATAATTTGCAGGTTGTCTTCGGCGGCTTCCAGTTCTTCCTTCGCCGTTTGGAAGGCGACACTGGCCTTTTCGAAGTCGGCAATGGCGATCACTTTCTGTTCGTACAGCTTTGACTGCCTGTCGCAGTTGATCCTGGCATCCTCGAAACTGATCCCGGCGCGCCGTACACGCGATTCGGCGCTGTTAAGGTTGGCCATGTCGGGGATGATGTTTACCTTTCCGATACGGTCGCCCTTCCGGATCATGTCGCCCTCCTTGATATAGATCTCGGATACGATACCCGATACCTTCGGCTTGATTTCGATCTCTCGCCGCGGAATTACCGAACCGGTAGCCACCGTCTTCTTAACTATATTCGACACAAAAGGGCTTTTGGTCTGGTATGTCACGGGGTTGGGCTTCGACTTCCGGTAAAGAAAGTACAGGGTATAACCGAAAAGGCCAACTAACACAGCCAAAAGGAAAATTTTAAGAAACTTCTTCATTCACTACAAGGTTTAGGGTTTCGAGTTTAGGGTTTCGGTTTGGGCAAAGCCATGTAGCCGGCTTATTCATATCTCAACGCTTCAATCGGTTTCACTTTGATGGCACGGTAAGCCGGTATCGAACCAGCTATTGCACCTGAAATTACTAATATTCCAAGTGCATACATTGCCGTGCCGAAATGTACCTCAGGGTGTGCGAACATATTGTCGGGTGATGGCGGAAACAAATGATCCACCAGTTCCACAATGCCAACACCGCACACCAGTCCGAAATATCCGGCAATAGCCGTCAGCACGACAGCTTCGAGCATAATGGCGCTGATGATGGTACGCGGTCGTGCTCCAATAGCGCGTTGTATACCTATCTCCCTGGTACGTTCCTTCACAACCACCAGCATGATGTTGCTGATGCCGATGATACCGGCCAGCAGAGTACCAGCGCCCACCAGCCATACCAATGCTGCAATGCCACTGAACAGCCTGCCGATTTTCTTGAACTGCTCTTCCACATCATCGCTGCCAATGGCTTCCTTATCGTCGGGCGAACAGGAATGGCGCGCCAGCATCAATACCTTGGCTTTCTCTATCGTTTGACTCACCGATACGCGAGGCTTGGATGTCATGGCAAAGAAATAGACACGGTTGCCGATGTTAAAAACTTTTTGCAACGACGTGAACGGAAGCGTGATGCATTGCTCCTGGTTTTCGCCCCAGCCGCCGGTATGTTTCGAGGCAAACACACCGATTACCTGAAAATATACGCCCTGTATGCGGATATATTTTCCAACGGGTTCTTCGTCAGGTTCAAAAAGGTCGGCAATCACTCGTTTGCCCACTACAGCTACCTTACGTGATGAATTGATGTCTATTTCGTTGATAAAACGGCCTTTGAGAATCTCTACAGGATCAATTGCATTGAAATCGGGATAATCGCCCTGTACCTGGTATGTACCGGTACTCAGTCCGTACATAACCTGCACTTCACCCCGTTGGATACGCGGCGCCAGCATGTCGATTTCGGGAACATTATCACGCAATGCCTTGATATCTTCGTTGGTGAAGGTGAACCGGCGTCCCTTTGGAAAGCCCTTCCAGGGAATGGTGGTGGTTTGCGTCCACATGAAAGCGCTGTTGGTTGCAAAATCGCCCATGCCCGATGTGACGCCATTCTCAATCCCGCGCCCGGCGCCAAGCATCACCACCAGCATGAAAATGCCCCAGAACACGCCAAAAGCGGTCATGATGGTGCGCAACTTATTCTTGCGCAACGTGCTGTATATTTCCTGCCAACGGTCTAAATCGAACATAAAAAGAGAGCTTTATTCATCCCTTAACGCTTCTATCGGTTTGATTCTTGAAGCCCGCCGTGCAGGAACAAACCCGGCAAGCGTCCCCGAAATAATCAGCACCAGCGTGGCGCCCATGGCGATGCCAAAGTCGGCATGCGGGTTGAGAAAAAACGAATCGCTGTTTTCAAACAGGGGCGACAACAATTCCAGTAATCCCACACTTGCCGCCAAACCGAAATATCCTGCAAAAGTGGTGATAAAAACAGATTCGAGCAATATCAGTCCAACGATGGAGCCGGAAGTTGCTCCGAGCGCCTTGCGGATGCCAATTTCCTTGGTACGTTCCTTCACCACAATCACCATAATGTTACTCACGCCTACAATGCCGGCTGCAATTGTACCTAACCCGATAACCCATACAAACACTCCAATAGCAAAGAACATACTTTGGAAACGTTGATAATCCTTGAGGTTATCACGTATCCACAAGGCGCGTTCATCTTTAGGATCGAACCGGAAACGCTTGGCAAAATCTTCACGGAGCATTTTTATCGAAGCCTCGTTTTCGGGTGCGGTCATGTTACCGGTAGTATACATGATGTTGTTGATACGGTTGCTTCCTGCAAACACTTTTTGCGCTGTGGTTATGGGAATATAGGCGATCCGGTTGTCATACTGGCTGGCATCTTCGTAAACGCCTACTACCCGGAACGGTATACTGCCGATCTTCACGTATTCGCCGACGGGTTGCTCTCCGTGCCGGAACAGTTCGCCGGCAATGATTTTACTGATGACTGTTACTTTTCGTACATCCTTTACATCAATATCATTGATGAAGCGTCCTTTCTCTATTTTGGCCTGTTCGATTACCTTCATGTCCGGGTGTGCTCCCATAATATCGAACTTGCCGTATTCCTTCCTGTACGAGATCGTACTGTTGTCAAAAGACACCCAGCGCCGTGCCGACATGTTATCCGCCTGCGGCACCAGGTATTGTACCCGGTCGTAATCGTCGTTGGTTAGCCGGATATCGCGCCCTGCCTGCATACCGTCGCAGGCAACGGATGTACGCCCGCCCGAAATACGCACCATATTGATCGCATCGCCTTCGAACTCCTTTCGGATACCGTTTTCCAAACCGACACCCGATCCCAGCAACACTACCAGCATGAAAATACCCCACGCCACACTAAACCCGGTAAGAAACGTGCGGAGCTTGTTCTTACGGATGGTGCTGAATATTTCCTGCCATTTGTCGAGATCGAACATGAATTTATTTCTTATTTTTGATTGCCAATCGAAAACCGGAAATGATCAATTAAAACAGTCCTCTTCAATAACGCCATCCTTGAGCCTGATGATCCGCTGGGTCATTTTGGCAATATCCTGTTCATGCGTCACAATTACAATGGTGATACCCTGTTTGTTTACATCGCACAACATCTGCATGATTTCGACGGATGTTTTTGAGTCCAGCGCACCGGTCGGCTCATCGGCCAGGATCACTTTCGGCTTTGAAATCAGGGCGCGGGCAATGGCTACCCGTTGTTTTTGGCCGCCGCTCATTTCGCCCGGCGCATGATTCGCCCATTCTGCCAACCCAACCTTATCGAGATACTCCATCGCTATCTTATTGCGCTGCCGGCGTCGTACACCCTGGTAATAAAGCGGAAGCGCTACGTTTTCCATTGCATTCTTGAAACTGATAAGGTTGAACGACTGGAAAACAAACCCCAGGAACTGGTTGCGGTAATAGGCTGCCCGGGCTTCGTTCAGCCCGCACATCAATTTGCTGTTGAGTTTGTAACTGCCGGTATCATAATCATCCAATATACCCAGGATATTGAGCATGGTTGATTTTCCCGAGCCGGATGCACCCATAATGGATACCATTTCACCCTCGCCTATGTGCAGGTTGATGCCTTTCAACACATGGAGCTTGTTGCGCCCCATAGTGTACGACTTATTAATATCAGTCAATCGAATCATTCCGGATGTTTAACAACTGTTGTCCTGTCTGGTTTTGGCTGCGCAAATGTAATGATTATTTCGTTTTTTAACTGTCCGGTTTAAAGTTATTCAAAGATAACAGGGGTATAAAAAAAAAGAGCGGTTCTCCCGAACGACCCTTCCTAGTTACTACTAACTACTACAAAATTATGAAAAAAAACTGATAAAACTATTGCAAATATCGTGCCAAACTTTTTTAGCGATACGAAGAGGCTAATTCTAAAAAAATATCATGATGCAAAATTTTAAGGAACAAGCGCTTTTACAGCACTTTTAGCAGTAAACTGCATCCGGTCGAAATCAATGTCGGTAATTAGATTAACTCCGGGCGCTTTACCTTTCTCAAAACTTCCATAAAGATCATCGCACCCCAGGGCTGATGCTCCATGAAGGGTAGCCCATTGCAGGAGCATGCCGAGCGGTATATCCGGCGCATGTTGATGGATGATTTTTATTTCTTCAAGAATCGACAGTTTTGTATTAGATGCCAAACTGTCAGTGCCAAGACATATATTCCGGCATAACTCCGGCGAAGAAAAGAGTTGCAGGCTGGGCAGGCGGTTTTGTATGAACAGGTTGGAACCGGGACAAAGTACAAAATAGAACCTTCCCGGATCGGATGTATATTTTAATAAATCGTCTTTTGACGAAAAGGTATTGTGCACCAGCAAACAGTTGGCCGCTTCCCGGAAACAATTCATCATTTGCGGTATATCTCCGATTTCGGGTTTCACTTCGTTGAGGGTTTCGCCGTTCGGGTTCCGGGCTAACAGCCCGTTTTTGCGGAACATGCCGGCCAACTCGCCTTTGCCATCCGGGTATGGCCACATTTCTTCGCAGCTTTCCTGGTGATGCATGGAAATAACGCGCGACGGCGATGATTTGTACGACCGGTATAAGTTTTGCCACAATGCCTGCGATACCGAATAAATGGCGTGAGGAACGATTGAAACAGACATTCCGGCGTCACGATATTCCCGTTCCACCTGTTGCGCACTGACAAATATTTCTTGTGCCCGGCTGTTTCCCAGACCAAATATCTCAACAAACGTATGATACCATATATGGCTATTGCGCTTGACGGTAAGCGTACCGGCATTATTGGAAATATCGCCTGCTGCCACGGTTCCGTTTCTTCTCATCTCGTCGTCTGCCGCTTTTGCCGCTGCAAGGATCGTTTCATCACTCGCTCCCCGCAGTTTCCCGATAGATGAAATAAATCCGGGTAATCCGCCATTCGGCTCCACTACGCCATGTAAATGGGATAATTCCAAATGACAATGTGCATTTACAAAACCGGGAACCAGTACTCCATTGTAAAATTCAAGCTTTTCACATTCTTCTAATTTGCCGCCTGTGTCAATTATCCGGTCGATGCAGCCATGGTCGTCCACACAGATAATACCGTTCCTGAGTGGCGGCGAAGAAACCGGAAATACATAATGTGCTGACAGGTAACGCATGTCAGGTAAGCGGTAAGAGCGGTAAGAGGTAAGAATCCGGATTCAAAACTTTTTCGGGATATGGTATACCGAGATGTCCTTGATTTCAGCGCGTTTCCTCCATGCCGTATCCAGGTCGTTGCGGTTGCTTTGCAGCCAGTTGCCCTTGATGTGTGTAAAGCTGTTGCCGGGCAGCAAGGTTTTTTCCATGCGGTATTCGTACATCAGCCCGTCTTTCCTCAAAGGCTCTATCCACAGCGTATCGCGAATACCGTGCGCTGTGGTATCGGTGCGCCACAGGAAGAGTGCAATGCGCGGATCCGGCGACTCGTCCTGGGGATAAACCCGTATTTTGGCTTTCACCACGTATGAGCCCACGCCTTTCAACAGTATATTGGCCGGAACCGAATCCTGTCGACCGTCGGCAGGCAGATAAAACGCTTTTCGACCGGCCCACAATTCCGAAGACGGGTCGAGCTCTTCCGAAACCTTTTTGTCAAGCTCGTTCAGGCTTGTCATCACGGTTTCATATACCTCCTGGTATTTCTTGGGTCGCGAGCAATACCACGAAACGGTACTGTCGAACTGCGCCCATTGGTAACCGTGGCGTTCCACTATGTGGTGATTGTATGGAATGGTGTCCTGCCAACGGGCGTTGTAGATGCCCTCGGAGGCGAAGTATGACTTCGAGAGATGGATATCGGTGAGTATGGATATAAAATCCTTTCTGGGAATCAATACATCATCCTTACAGGACGCCGGCAATATCAAAAGAAAAAGAAAAAAACTCCACCTCAGCCCTCTCCCAAACGGGGAGATGCGCTGCTGCACGCCGGAAATCAAACATCCGGATTTTGGTTCTCCTTTCTCCATTATTTTTATATCATCTAAAACTATGCGAGTTTGCAGGAATGTCCAAAAAGCGCCTGTTTCCTTCTCCCACATGGGGAAGAAAGTCTCTACGCTATAAAATTATCACTGATCGATTGGTGTGTATGTACCTTCTGGATCACATCGGCAAAAGTGTCGGCAACTGAAAGCACTTTGATCTTGGGATGCGGTATGATGAGCGGAATGGTGTCAGTCACCACCATCTCATCTATAGCCGATTTACGGATACGGTCATAGGCTGGTCCCGAAAGAACGGGGTGCGTACAGGCCACCCTGATGGTTTTTGCTCCAAGCCCTTTCATCAGATCGGCCGCCAGAGTGATGGTTCCGGCGGTATCTACCATATCGTCCACAATCACCACATCCTTGTTTTCCACATCGCCAATGACTTTCATCTCGCTAATTTCGTTCGCCTTCTTGCGCAACTTGTAACAGAT
>JAISDP010000140.1 GCA_031264715.1 Bacteroidales bacterium | reverse complement strand
TTCCCCAGCGCCGCCCTGATCCCTTCCAGTCCTTCATTAAACTGTGCCAATTGCGCAATCACCTGCCCCATCGGGTTGTCCTGTCCAATGCCTGCCAGCCTGTTGTTCTTCAGGAAGATCGTTTTGATGGCTTCCCAGCGGTTGCGGTCGTTGTCGGAAAGTTTTCCGGCGATTTCCTTTAATTTCAGCAGGTTTGCTTCGTTATCGGAAGTCAGGGTCTGCGCCTCGCTTTCGTAATGGTTCAGGATAAGGGTATCCACTTCGGCGGCGTTCATCAGCGGGAGGATGAGGCCGGTCATCTTATTCATGTCGCGGTATGAGCCTTGCAGCTTGAACGGCGGTTCGGTACGGTAGGCATCCTTCATGGCGGCGCTGGCGATGTACTGCCGGTTCACTTGCATCACTGTCTCGCGTATCTGCATGGTATGGCGCACTACTGCAATGAAATCATCTATATCCTGACGGGTATGGTTGCCCTCAAGGTTGAGCAGCGCCTCGTTGCCGGTTTCCACGTATTGTATCAACCGGTAGAAGTCGGCGAAGCTCTTGTTACCAACCTTTTGCAGGTACGGATTTTCTGCCATCGCATTTTCGAGGAGACTTAGGCGGAACAGGTCTTCCGAGCCTCCAATAACGTCGCCGAGATTGTACACGTCGGCACGGTTGGCAAGCATGTCGGGTATGCGGAACTTTTCGCCGCTCTCGGTGTAGGGGTTACCGGCCATCACCACGCAGAAACGCTTCCCGCGAAGGTCGTATGTTTTACTTTCGCCGTCGAACGTGCCGTCCATCTTGCGTTGACCGTCGGCCAGCGAGATAAACTTTTGCAGGAATTCGGGGCTGCAATGCTGTATGTCGTCTAAGTATAGCATCACGTTGTCGGCCATTTCAAACGAGAGGTTGATCTTTTTCAGTTCCTCGCGCGCACCGGAAGTTTTGGCTTCCGACGGGTCAATGGATGTGATGGAATGTCCGATGGTGGGGCTGTTGATCTTCACGAAAGTCAATCCCATCGTTTTGGCCAGGTATTCCATGAGCGTGGTTTTTCCGTATCCGGGAGGCGACACGAGCAGGAGCATGCCCATACGCGCAGTACGCTTGTTTTCGCCGGCCACGCCCAACTGCTTGGCAAGATTTGCGCCGATAAGCGGTAGATATACTTCGTTGATGAGCTTGTTGCGGACAAAGGACGTCAGCACGCGCGGTTTCAACTCGTTTACCTTTAGCGCTTTTTTGAAATCCGCCACCAGCGCTTCTTTTAACCGGGTAAACTCGTTGTATGCCGGGACGCAGATTTCTGTAAAGGAAACCATCTTGTCGACGAACCGGTGATAGTCCTGCGTGTAGAGGCCGTTAACAATTACGGCGTGACTGCCTTTCAGGTCGCCGGTTTCCATCAAGTCGCCAGCCGGGTGGAGGCGGTAGTCGCCCTTGTCGAATAACGTGAGGCAAGCTGCTTCGCCAACATATTTCGAATATTGCACATGCTTTTCCGAGCCATCGACAAAGGCATGCAGCCAGTTCGACACCAAGCGGAAACGATCCAAAAGGGTGAAATCGCTGTCATGAATATCTTTTTCGAAGACATGCCGGAGGTCTGCTTTTTTGAGGTGATGCACAAAATCCTTTTTGAGTGTATCGGCTTGCCGGCTTTTGCTGAACGTGTCCGACGCCGAGAACTCGTCAAAAAGATACTGTGCGACATTACGTCCTTCGTTGCCGGAAACCGGCATGAAATGCATTTCATCCGCCTGTATATTCTCCGCGATGCGGTTAACGGCATACTCCCGGCGGCTTGAACCCGGAAAAGCCTTCAATATGGCGCTTTCGGACGAAATGATCTTCTGTAACCCTGTTTTCACATCTTCGCCGAAACCGTTCCAGACCAGTTGCGCCGCCGCCCGCACGTGCGGGGCAAAGGCAAGTACGCCCAGTCCGCAGTGCACGGCTTCGAGCGTTTCGTAAATACGCATCGCATCATCATCGTGCACGCCCTTGATGTACGACTCCGAGTAGCTTTGCTCTACCTTGCGGGTAATAAAGTCTTTCGGGCGGAAGTCCTTTGTTTTGCCTTTTTCCACAAAAATCTGCCAGGCAAGGTATTCGGCGCGGTAAACCTGCGCATTTTCCGACACGGTTTCCTGTTCCCAATAGTCGCGGTAACCGGCAAGGCTTTCGTTGCGAAGTTCGTGGAAAAAACCTGTCCCCGTGAGGTGATAGAACAGGCGGTTGTCGCGCCGCACCACTGTGAGGTCGAGCGGTTGCCTGTTCACTGTAAACTTATGCGTACCAAGGCTGATGATCTGTTGCCCGTCCACAAACAGTTCGTTGCGGTCTTTCAGTACGCGCAGGGCATCCTCCAGTGCGGTTTTCAGGCTGTTTTCGAGGTTCTCGGCTTTCGACACGTCGCCAAGTCTTTTCAATTCGTCCACCAATTGCCGCACCTTGTCAATCATCAGGTCGGACGAGAAAAACGATTGTATTTCCTCTTTGGCCTTGAACGATTGCGCCTTGTTTTCGATGTTTTTCAGCACCCGCAGCCCGATTTGCTCGAGCGACGAGGTGCGCCGGTTGATTTGCTCGATCAGTTGCGCTTTGCGGCCGTCGAATGCCTTGATGATTTCGTCGCGCTTGTCGGCAATCTTATCGATAAACTCGTCGAAATCGGCAAATTTGCTTTCCAGCTCTTCTACCTGGATGCTCACTTTGGTGAGGTATTCGTTGCATTTAGCAGGCGAGGCGGCCAGTTCCAGGTAATTCACCACACCCTGTTCCAGCAGGGTAAGCTGTGCACTGAACTCGGCCACTGCTTCGCGGCTGCGCAACGAGTCGATTTTCCGCTTGAGCTGCGCCCGCACCTCGTTGAGGGATGAGAAAATGAGCGATATCTTTTCGATGATACGCGTGGCCAGCGTGGTATCCTCTATTTTCAAGCTGTTGAGGATGTCAATGAGCAATTCCAGTTCCGACGAGATAAGTTTGCAGTTCTCATCCACTCTGTTGGCGTCGATTACCTTGATAACGTCCTCTACGTGTGCTTTTTCAGCGATCACCTTTTCTTCGTAGGGTATCAGCGCCTCGTCGCGAAGCAGGAATTCGACGGTTTCAGCGGACAGGCGCGTATTGGTTTCGGCCAACCGGTTTTTCAGTTCTTCGACGCGGACGGTATCCACGTATTTTACGTTGCCCGACTCAATGACTTCGCCTTGCAGACACCGCGTTTCGGCCAGCAGCTTCACCAACGAGTCGAGCGTATCGAATTTGGTATGTTTGATGCTGAACAACAGGGCATCTACCTTGTCGACAGCGGCAGTGAGTTGTTGCACGGCGTACTTTTTCTGCGCCTGCACTTTCACAAACTCATCGATGGCGGTGTTGGCTATCCCCTTGATTTCCTTCAACGGGCCGGATATCTCGAAAGCGGCATCGTCCGACACCCAGAAATAGGCATCAACAATGTCGTTCGACTTCTTCACAATATCCTCATAAAGGCCTTCGTACGAATCCTCCTTGTTAATCAGGTAAATCACTTCCTGACATTCGGCCATTGCCTTCACAATATCCTTGTTGCCAATCTTGTAGAGCTTGTTGTTGTGTTTTTCCCGGTTCTCGATAAGACGTTCCCGGTAAGGCGTCTGCCAAATCTGCACCTGGTGGTGGCGCGTGGCCTCGTCCTCGGAGCGGAAATAAATGAGCGTGCCGTCGCCAAAAAACGTGAAACCGTTGCAGATAATCGGCGTTTCCACCTGCTGGCGGATGATGTTGTACGACATCAGCACGTAGATGTTGCGCTCGTGCTGGTAGAAGAGGTACAGGAAATCCTCGCCGTTGGGCGACGCCATTTTGCGGAAAAATTCGAGGTTCGACAGGTCGTTGTCGAAAATCTTGTATTCGCCGTTTTGCAGGTAATAGCCATTGGGGAAGATCACGCCGTGACGGTCGGGCAACAGGATGCCGGCATCGTTGAGCATCGGGATGTTGTGTACCTCCCTGGTACGGGTATTGAACACGAAAGTGCGGTAGCCTTCCTGGTAGGGCTTGATGCGCACCAGGATCAGGTTGCCCAGGTCGGCGTAATAATATTCGGCATCGTCTAACTGCTGGTCTTTGTTTTCAACCTTTTCGGCGTAGATACCCTTACCGGTCTGCGTATTGTCCTCTATCTTGAATGTGATATCACCGCCAACGGCTTCAATAAAAACCTTATCGAGCACCGACACATGCGGATACATTCCCAGCCGCCGGTCTTCAAGGGTTGTTTTCATCCACTTGAACTCGTGCTGCTCGGCGCGTTTCACCTCGTGGATACTCCGGTCGTCCCGGTATACCAGCTTGTCGCCCTTAATCAGCCACTTGAAGGCTTTCAGGTCGTCCACGTTCCTGCTGGTTTGGAAAACCATATACAGGTAATTTTCTGTCCGGCGGAAGCGCGAAAAGATGGAGTCGCGGTAATATTTGTACAGGTTTTTGTAATCACTCACAAACTGACCGTCATCGATCAGGTCGAGCGGTTGCGGTACAAACTGGTTGTCCTCAAAACGGTAGATGCTGAACACGTCGCTCAACTGTATGTCCGATCGCAGTCCGAAATGCACGTTGTAGCCGAAAATGCAAAGTTTCCCGAAGGCCATGATACCGCGCGACACGCAATTGTTTTCGGTATTGATGCGCTGGTTGGCCAGCAGTGTGAAATCGATGGCGCGGAAAACCTCCTTGCGGGCGTCATTGAGCCGGGCAAGCCGTTGCGACAGATCGTCGCGCTGTGCAAAAAGCCGCTTGCGGATGATTTCGTATGTGCCGGCGTCTAATGTATCGGCTGGTTGGTTGGTGTCTTGCATTGTACTGTGAATAATCTATTTAACGACTTTTAGGCAACGAAAATGTAAAAGCAGTCCATTGTCCCAATACGGATTGTACAGTAACAGTTTGCCCGTGCGCCTCTACAATATGCTTTACAATAGCTAATCCCAATCCGGTTCCGCCCTGTTCGCGCGACCGGCTCTTATCGCACCTGTAAAACCGTTCGAAGATACGTTTACGGTCTTTCTCTGCGATGCCGATACCATTGTCGGTTACCGAAATCCACCACAGGTTATCTTTCTCGGCAAACGAAACGGTTGTTGTACCGTTTTTGCGGCCATACTTGATGGAATTGACCACCAGGTTGTTCATCACCTCCATGATGCGTTTCCTGTCGGCATTTACCAATACCTGTTTCCGTTCAATCTCCAATTGTATTTTGGCTTTTTCGGCAGTCCGTTCCTCCATTTCGAACACCTCGTCTACCAGCCGCAGCATGTCGAAAGACTCGATGTCCAGTTGCAATTCACCCGATTCCAAACGGGCAATGGATTCGAGGTCTTCCACGATGTGGATCATCCGGTTGATGCTTTTCTCGCTACGCTCCAGGTAGAGCCGGTTCACGGAAGGGTCTTCCAGTCCACCGTCCAACAGGGTCAGTATGTAGCCTTGTATGTTGAAGATCGGAGTTTTAAGTTCGTGCGATACGTTGCCCAGGAATTCCTTGCGGTAACGCTCCATCTCTTTCAGCCGGTCAATTTCCGAAGCTTTGTCATTGCTCCATTCCATGAGGCTTTTCTTGATGTTCGACAACACATCCTGTTTCCCCGACAGCAATTCCAGTTCCTCTTCGGTGAGGCAGCCGCCATTGACCAGACGGAACAACGCGGCATACTGGTGGAAAAGAAACCGCCGCAGGAATATGATTACCACGGTTACCACTACCACGGCATACAGCAGTATGATGATCGCTTCGATCCAGCGGCCATGCGGTTCCAGATACGCCAGCAAGAACAACAGAGCCGTCATCAGTGCGCTGCTTGACAGTGCGATATAAATAGCTGTGCGGATAATAGAACCGAAACGCATGGTGGAGGTTATGACATAATCTAAGCAAAGGACGGGTCACATGCCCGTCCTTTGCTACTTTGCATAGCTGATAGCCCTTGTTTCGCGGATCACGGTAATTTTTACCTGTCCGGGATAGGTCATCTCGTCTTGTATCTTTTTAGCAATGTCGTACGACAGGCTTTCGGCATCGGTATCCGATACTTTTTCGCTGCCCACGATCACGCGCAATTCGCGTCCGGCTTGTATGGCGTATGTTTTAGTAACGCCAGGGTAAGCCAATGCCAGCGATTCCAACTCTTTCAACCGTTTGATATATGCATCTACCACTTCGCGGCGTGCTCCCGGGCGTGCGCCCGAAATAGCGTCGCATACCTGTACAATGGGCGCTATAAGGGTGGTCATTTCCACTTCGTCGTGGTGCGCGCCGATGGCGTTGCACACATCCGGCTTTTCCTTGTAGCGTTCGGCGAGTTTCATCCCAATGATGGCGTGCGGCAATTCGGGCTCATCGTCGGGTACTTTACCTATGTCGTGGAGTAAACCGGCGCGTTTGGCAAGCTTCGGGTTCAAACCGAGTTCCGACGCCATAATAGCCGATAAGTTGGCCACTTCGCGCGAGTGTTGCAACAGGTTTTGCCCGTACGATGAACGATATTTCATCTTACCGATAATGCGGATCAGTTCGGGGTGCAAGCCTTGGATACCAAGGTCGATGGCGGTGCGTTTACCTACTTCTACTACTTCTTCTTCCACCTGTTTCTGCAATTTATTCACCACTTCCTCGATACGTGCCGGGTGGATACGCCCGTCGGTAACCAATTGATGCAGCGCCAGGCGGGCTACTTCGCGGCGTACGGGGTCGAATGCCGAGAGAACGATGGCTTCGGGGGTGTCATCCACAATAATTTCCACGCCCGTAGCTGCTTCCAGAGCCCGGATGTTACGACCTTCGCGCCCGATGATACGGCCTTTCATCTCATCGTTTTCGATATGGAACACGGTCACCGAGTTTTCCACGGCTACTTCGGTTGCCACGCGCTGGATGGTTTGCAGCACAATGCGTTTGGCTTCCTTGGAAGCGGTCATCTTGGCTTCGTCCACAATCTCGTTGATGTATGACATGGCTTCACCGCGCGCTTCGGTTTTCAGCGATTCGATCAGTTGCCCTTTGGCTTCTTCGGCCGAGAGTCCCGAAATGGCTTCCAAATGTTCTACCTGCTGTTTGTGCGCTTTTTCCAGGTCTTCCTGTTTCCGTTCGGCTAATTCGATTTGTGTGCCCAGGTTGTCGCGCAACGTGTCCAGGTCTTTCTTCTGGCGCTGGTTTTCCTCCATGCGTTGCGACAGCGAACTTTCTTTTTGTTTGATGCGATTTTCGGCCTGAGCCATTTTACTGTTCCGCTCATTGACCATTTGTTCATGCTCCGTCTTCAGTTGCAGGAAATGCTCCTTAGCCTCGAGCATTCTCTTTTTCTTGATCACTTCGGCTTCGGCTTCGGCTTCTTTTACATCCTTTGCCCTTTTCGATTTGAAAAGGTAGTTATAAACAAAGTAAGCGAGTCCCATCCCTGCAACGAAAGCGATGATCCCAATAATTATTTGATTCATGTTTATGGATACAATTTTATTAAAAATAAAAAACCCGCGCGATTCCGTCCAACTTTATAAAACCCCGATAAAACATGGGTAGAGCGGCCAATTACTTCAAACTTCCAACGTCCCGACGAATCAGAATCCCGGCCGAAGCCGGTACTAGGCCTGTTTTTAGCAACTCAAGTCCAACTCTAAATTTTTAAAATGTTGAGTTTCAAAAGGATTGAAGGAACCGTGCGGGTAAACCTTATGTAAAAGAACTTAACAATCAGTACATTGTCCCAAAAATGAGTCGAGTTGTTCGTCCAATTGCCTTAATCTGTCTGCCTGCTCGGTCGAACTGGCTTTAGCTTCCAGCTCAATGCTCTTGACAGCAAACTGTAATGCCGCTATAGCCAGGAAATCCTGCACATCCTTATCGCTATAGCGTTGCTTATATTGGAACAACCTGTCGTCGATGAGTCGGCCTGCTTTGCGAATGCGTTCCTCGTCTTCTTCCTTATCAATTCTTAAAGGATAGAAGCGCTCTGCAATTTTAATGTTAATGGTCTGTTGCCAGCTCATTGTCCACTTATCTGTTCAAAAGTGCAATACACTTATCTATTTCGCGCACCATCCGATTCACCTGAAGTTTCACATTCTTAACATCCTCCGGAGAAGAAATCAGTGTTTTTGTGAACTTGAGACTCTGATACTTCGATTCTAAAACTTCTATTTCCTGATCTTTTGTACGAAGCTGCCCCGACAATTCGTCAACTTTTTGCTGCAACTGCTCGTTGTTGATCCTGAGCTCTTCCGCAACCTGGATGACCCGTTTTGTTTTTTCCTCCAGCGAGGAAATAATATCTTCTTGAATGGCCATGCTTCATATAAAAAATCAGTCACAAATATAACTGATTTTTTTATAACCGGCAAAGAAAAGGAATGGTTTTCTTTTTACATTTTTTGTAAATTGCTGTTATGCAATGAATATTGTCTTCCTCAATTTTCGGAAACATCTGCTCGCTCGCATTGCCCGATCTGTCTTTCGTTGACCCTGTCAGCGTCCCTGCAACGCAGCCTGACAGGGTCGGCAGACCTGTTATACGGAAACAGGAAGAACAGGGACAAATGTACAGGAATATTTTTTGAATCGATATTGTGCGCGGAATATTTTTGCGGGTATTCTATATTTTATTGACAGCGCCACTGAAAGCCCATGCTGTTCGGGCGGTTTTTAGTTTTTGATGCAAGCGGGAAATTCTTTTTTTTTGACATTTTTTTGGTAGTCTGGAATCAATTGTATATACTTGCACCAAAATTTTGAGGGTTTGCCTTTAAACATTCAGACAACTTTACTTGAAAATTGTAATCATTTTGGGTTTTAAGGCAACGAAATACTTTAGCGACATCCATTTTTATATCTTTATTGTATATGTATGATATTCTTGAGTTGAATACTAAACTCTTAACTGAATTGCGTGAAATCGCCAAATCAATGGGGATTAAGCGTGTTGAGACAATGAAAAAGCAAGACTTGATTTTCAAGATTCTTGATCAACAAGCAATTAAAGCAATTGCACCGGGGACGCCTCCGCCTCCTAAAAAAGCAAAGGAGCCTGTAAATCCTGCAGTCGAACCTGTGGAAACATTCTCTGCAGCCAGGGGAAGGGAAAAAGTGGTGGAAGAATCCTTTATCGATGAATTGCCGGCCGATGAAATAGAAATACCGGCGGTTGATGTAATTGAGCCGGAACAATCGAGTTACCAGGAACCGTCATTGCCTTTGGAGGATGATACACTTGTAACGGAGCGGCATAACACATTCGATCGGAAATCTTACGACAAATCATTCGATTTTGACGGTATTGTAACAGGCGAAGGCGTGCTCGAAATCATGCAGGAAGGCTACGGTTTCCTGCGTTCGGCCGATTATAACTACCTCAGTTCGCCCGACGATATTTATGTATCGCAATCGCAGATCAAACTGTTCGGGCTGAAGACGGGTGATGTGGTGCGCGGCCCGATCCGTCCGCCGAAAGAAGGCGAACGTTATTTCCCGCTTGTCAAGGTGGAGGATATCAACGGACGTACGCCCGACTATATCCGCGACCGTATCCCGTTCGACTTCCTGACCCCGCTTTTCCCCAACGAAAAATTCGTTCTGGCTAAGTCCGGTGAGCCGGCGAACCTGTCGTGCCGTATTGTCGACCTTTTCTCGCCTATCGGTAAAGGACAGCGCGGACTGATCGTATCGCAGCCCAAAACCGGTAAAACGGTACTGCTGAAAGATATCGCCAATGCCATTGCCAAGAACCATCCCGAAGTATACCTGTTGATCCTGCTTATCGACGAGCGACCGGAAGAAGTAACCGACATGGCGCGGAGCGTCCGCGGCGAGGTGATCGCATCCACATTCGACGAACCGGCTGAACGCCATGTACGCGTGGCCAATATCGTACTCGAAAAAGCCAAACGTATGGTTGAATGTGGGCACGACGTTGTGATTCTGCTCGACTCCATTACTCGCCTGGCACGCGCGTTCAATACCATTGCTCCTGCATCGGGCAAGGTGCTCACGGGTGGTGTTGACTCCAATGCCTTGCACAAGCCCAAACGGTTCTTTGGGGCTGCCCGTAATATCGAAAATGGAGGCTCGCTTACCATTCTGGCTACAGCCCTTATCGATACCGGTTCGCGTATGGACGAGGTGATCTTTGAAGAGTTCAAGGGAACAGGTAATATGGAATTGCAGTTAGACCGCAAATTAGCCAATAAACGTATTTTCCCGGCTGTGGATATCACTGCTTCGAGTACCCGTCGCGAAGACCTGCTGGTGAGCAAGGATCAATTGAGTCGCATTTGGGTGCTTCGCAACTACCTCACGGATATGACATCCGTGGAAGCAATGGATTTTATGCGCGAAAAACTAAGCAAAACCCAATCGAACGAAGAATTCTTAATCTCCATGAACGATGGATAGCATCGTTGTTATGGATTTTGCCATGTCCCGCTTCACAGCGGGATTTTTTTTTCTAAGACGCTGTCAAATGGTTTTTTGATGGACGGCTTTTGGGTACTGGTGATGGCGCAGTGTTGCGTTTCGGCGGTCGGCTGTATATTATTCTCAAAATCCCGGTTTAAGATTCAAAGCTCAAAAGTGCTTGAACTGCATCTTGAACTTTAGTCCGTAATAAGCCCCCTGCCCGTTTTGGTAATTTTGCCCTTCTGGGTCAGGTCGGCCGATATTTTATCAAGCAAGCCGTTGATGAAAACGGAACTTTTAGGAGTTGAGTAATATTTAGCTAATTCCAAATACTCATCGAAAGTCACTTTCACCGGTATGGACGGAAATTCAATCAATTCGTTGATGGCTATTTGCATGATCAGGTTGTCGATGCAGGCTACCCGTTCGATATCCCAATTGTCGACATAATCTTCGATCAACTTGCGGTACTCGTCGTGATGGATAATGGATGTACGCAACAGGCGGTAAGCAAATTCACGGTCGTCATCCGATTTGTATAGCGGGAGAAAGCTGGTTTTGTTGGGACGCATATCCTTGATGGTCTTGGTCACCATGATCACTACAAATTCGATGTCGTCGTTCCAGAAAATACTTTGTTCTTCCAATATCTCATAGAACATATCATAATCCTCCAGTTCATTGGCATAAAAATCAATGAGCAACTGCCTGTCGTCAGCATAACTGCACGCCGGGAGTTCCATATATTTTTTATAATATGGCGCTTCGATCAGTTTGTTGTACAGATTTTTGATCAGTTCGGGATGATTGGCCCAGCTCATCTTGCGTTCGCCTGTGTATTGTTTGAATGTCGGGCTCTCTTCGATTTGCCCGATCACTTCATTCTCGATAAAACGAGTGTTTGGGTGAAGATCTTCGTAAGTGGGGAGTTTCTTATTACGGGCAAGTTCGATACGCGACTCGGCATACCGCTTGACAGCGATAACCAATAATAAAAGATAAAAATAAAGATCATATGCTTTTTGAATGCTGAATACCAAGTCTTTTTCCGACTTTACGATGCCCGAATCCTCTGTATTGAAATGGGCATAAAGAATCTGCAAAATTTTAATGCGAAGCAACCTTCTGCTAATCATGTTTACTACGTTACGAAAAACGCTGCAAAGTAAAGCATTTTTTAGGAAAAAGAAAATAGAAAATTGTATTACTGAAACAGTTTTGGTAACGGTCGCGGATATACCCGATGTCTTATCGGCAAAAAAGCCTGTTTCCGGAAAGGGAACAGGCTTTTGCGTGGTTATAACGTCGTCACATATTAGATACCCATTTTGCTTCTATGCAACATTTCGGTATCGGTCCAGTTGCCGGTCGGTTTGTGGCCGGTCAACGGAAGTACCCGTTCGTGGATAGCGTCGATGATCCATTCCTTTTGCGGGAAGAAGAACGCTTCCTGTTCGTAGGCGGGCGTGATCCAGTTGCGCGAGCCTACCACCACA
>JAISDP010000242.1 GCA_031264715.1 Bacteroidales bacterium | reverse complement strand
TCGTAAGTGCGGCTGAAGTTCCTGGGCGCGAAATTTCGGATTTGCAGCGGGATGTCGGCTATCAGCGTATTGGGCAGCAACTCGCCCTGGTCAAGCATGGCAGCGTAAAGAAACGGTTTCAGGATGCTGCCCGTGCTGCGCGGCGCCGTGATCACGTCCACGCGGTTGCCGTGCGCCGTGTTGTCCCGGTCGTATACGTTGCCCACATAAGCCGTTACATCGCCTGTTACGGCTTCGGCCGCCACTACAGCCATGTTGTACACGTAATTGCCGCGATATAAGGCGGCGTGCTGCTGTACGATCCGGTTTACTCTCAGTTGCAGCGACCTGTCGATGGTGGTTTTGATGCGTTTTCCCTTTTGCACGGCAGCAATGCGGTCTAAAAGATGCGGCGCATCATTGGGCAAAGGCAGGGGTTTATCGGGCAGCGGTTCGTCCTTGGCCAGCGAGCAGGTTTCCCCGGAAATGATGCCTTCATCAAAAAGCCGGTCCAGCAGCCGGTTGCGTTTATCCAGCAACCGGTCCCTGTTCCGCCCGGGATGGATCAGCGATGGCGCATTAGGCAATACAGCTAAGGTAACGGCCTCGGCCCAGCTTAGCTCATCGGGCTCGCGTCCGAAATACCTCCACGATGCGGCGCCAATACCTACTATATTGCCGCCAAAAGGGGCATTGGCCGCATACAGGTTCAATATCTCATCCTTCGAGCAACGCAGCTCCAGGCGCGTTGCTAAAATGATTTCCCTGATCTTTTGCAAAACGCTGCGAGGCGGATTATCCTGCATCATGCGGATTACCTGCATGGTGACGGTGCTTCCGCCGCTCGCCACATGTCCGGCAGAGATATTCTGCTTGAACGCCCGTCCCAATGCGATCGGGTCAAATCCGGGATGCCGGTAAAAGCGCTTGTCTTCAAACAATACCAGCGCACGGGCATATTTGTAAGGGACGGAATCGGCGGCCGGGAAGCGCCATTGCCCGTCATCGGCAATTTTTGCACCCAAAAGCCTGCCTTCACGGTCGTCAATAACTGTACACGCGGGCTTGTCGAATAGCTTCCGCGGAAGCGAAAAAGTATATGCCAGCAAAAGCGCCAACAGGATTGTTAACCGGAGATACCTGCGCTTGCGGCCGAGGATACAGGCCTTGATCCGCGGAAAAGACGGGGCGGAATTAAAACACATCTTTTAAAATTAATTGGCAAATATAAGGGCTTTTCCTTTAAGGGTCGTGAATCATCCGTGCATTTTTATCCGGTATTTATCACAAACAATTTCTGTATTGTGGCAAAAAAAATATATTTTTGCCGTATCGAATCGTCAAAACAATTTTATGCCGCGATACCTTGAAAACGATTGAACATTCAAGAAAATATTCGGAGAACACCGATTTTCCGATCAGTTTCCCGTTGCTTCCGGAAAAAGAATTTTTAAATTTTAAACGTTAAACTCTTTGGCTCTTCTCTTCACATATCTGCTTTTAGCGCTGTCAATTTCGTTCCTGTGCTCGGTTGCCGAAGCGGTGTTATTATCGGTATCCTTATCGTTTGTCAAAACTAAAGAAGATCAGGGCAGCAAAAGCGCCAGGCTGCTGAAAAATTTTAAGGAAGACATCGACCGCCCCCTGTCGTCGATACTGTCGCTCAACACTATATCCCATACTGTGGGCGCTGCGGGCGTAGGCTCACAGGCCACAGCAATCTGGGGCGAAGCGTATTTCGGCCTGGTATCGGCAATACTTACGATTTTGATACTGCTGTTATCCGAGATACTGCCGAAAAGCGTCGGTACGCGTTACTGGCGATCCCTTGCCATACCCGTTGCAACCATTGTGAATGTGATGATCTATATCGTGTTCCCGGTAGTATGGATTTCGAAAGGGATCACCCGGCTGGTATCGGGCAATAAACCGATGGAAAAGGTGAGCCGCGAAGAAATAGCCGCCCTCACCGACATCGGGCTTGAGGAGGGCATTTTTGCCGAAAGCGAAAGCAAAACCATCAAGAACCTGATACGTTCGCGTTCCATCAGGGCTACCGAAGTGATGACCCCGCGGACAGTAGTGGTTTCGATACCTGAAGATACCCGCCTGTCCGGTTTTTTTGATGATCCCGATGTCCGCAGACACTCGAGGTTCCCGGTATACAGCAAAAATCCCGATAACATCACCGGGTATGTCTTGAAATACGACATCATCGACCATCTGGGCAGAGGCAACGGCGATATGCTGATCCGTGACATCCGGCGTCCCATCGTTATCTGTTACGGAAATACCACCGTTCCCGAACTGTTCGACATCCTGCTCGAAAAGAAGGAGCAGATTGCCGCCCTTGTTGATGAATATGGCGGTATGTCGGGAATTGTAACCCTCGAAGATATTATCGAAACAATCTTTGGCCTCGAAATCATCGACGAACGCGACACCCAGGCCGATATGCAGCAGCTGGCCAAGGATAAATGGCGCGAACGTGCTGAAAACCTGGGAATACAATAATCAGCGTTATCAATACATTAAAATGCAACAATTGGTTTTTGCGACCGCCAACCGGCATAAGTTAGAAGAGGTACAGGCAATGTTGCCGGATAATCTTCAAATCAGGAGCCTGTCGGACATTGGTTTCACAGGCGAAATACCCGAAACCGGAGCGACCCTCGAAGATAATGCTTTGCAAAAAGCACGCTTTATACATGAACGCTACGGAGCGCCCTGCTTTGCCGACGATACCGGACTCGAAACGGAAGCGCTGGACGGCGCGCCGGGCGTACATTCGGCACGGTATGCCGGCGCGGAAGGATCGCAGGAAGAACGCGACAAAGCTAATATGGCCAGACTCCTGCATGAACTTGCCGGAAAGTCCGGCCGCAATGCACGATTCCGCACGGTGATCGCCTATATCGACGCCGATAACAGGGAACATCTCTTCGAAGGAACGGTTAACGGTTCCATTATTGAGGATGCTGCCGGAAGCAAAGGTTTTGGCTATGATCCCGTCTTTATGCCCGACGGTTACGGCATCACTTATGCGCAGATGGCGCTTTGCGAGAAAAACCTGATCAGCCACAGGGCAAAAGCATTTCAGAAATTTGCAGAAGCAATCCGCGAAGCAAATTGCCTGATGTCCCGAGTCGAATTGTAAATCCGGCTCAACGGCGCTAACCTTCCAAGGCATGCGACAATTTGAATTGATCGCGTTTATTTTTTGTTTTTGCCCTTTCGTCTATTTTAAATACTTTCGCAGGGAAAACCGAGAGATTTTTTGTCAAAATTCATCATCAAGCGTGAAACATACAAAAAAAACAGGGAAAGTCATCATATTAACAGTGTTAACTGTGGTTGTACTGTTTTATCTGTTGCCCAATGTCGCTTTTATCGAGCAATCGCTGGAAATAAGAGCAACCCCCGATAAGGTTTTCGAACTGATCAACCGTCCTGAAAATTGGGCGGAGTGGTATACGCCTCTCCGGGATACGTCGGGCGTTAAAATACGTTTTATCGGAACACCTGAAGGCAAAGGAGCCGGGATGAAATGGATCAGTAACCATTCGAAAACCTCCGCAGGGATCATGAATATCCGGAATTCGAAAAATAACCGGAACGTAACAGTCGACCTGACTATTAACGAAAAGCGTTCGGCTGTGATGAATTTTAAGATACGGCCTGTAGGAATCGATGCATCGATGCTCACCATCAGTTCGCGCTTGCGATTCCGCCAGGATAGCCTGTTGCATTACCTCCGCCTGATGTTCGACCGATCGGATGAATTGGCGATCATCGATTGCCTGGAAAATATCGACGACGCAGCTATCGGGAAAACCGGGGGTATCGATGCACATTTACAACGGATAGAACCGTTTTCGTATATCAGCATCACCGATAGTTGTGCCCGGGAGGATGTGCCGCAACTGATGGAGAATTCGTATAATGAATTGCTTGTTTTTGGCGCTAAATCGGGAATAGACATGACCGGTCGCCCGATTGCTGTTTACCACAAGCTCGGCGAAAGACAGGTGGTGTTGGAGCTGGGTATTCCCGTTATTAATGAAAAAGCGCCGGTTGCAGGCCGGATACAATATAAAACGATGCAGGGCGGGGATAATGTGGTGGCCAATTACTACGGTTCGTATGATACTTTGGAGGATGGGCACAATGCCATACAACAATGGTTGATAAGATACAGGCGTAAAATGACCGGGCCGCCATGGGAAATGTTTGTAACCGATCCCGCAGCCGAACCTGATCCCAACAAGTGGCTGACACGGATTTATTATCCCGTAGACTGACAGGACCGGAAGCGGTGCATATTTTTCTATTGATATGGTTTCCCTGACGGGAAACGCACAACCTCGTTTTTCGTGAATATGGACATACAGAAATGAATTGCACCCTGTCGCAACTATTTTTTCTCATAGCTGTTCAAACTTTTGTGGATAATCATTTCATTGACCTCTTACTCCTGATAAACATAGTTATACCTTCCTGCGGGCGCAACGTCGCCATGGAGGTAGAAGTCCATGATATCGCCGTCCTGCTGCATGTTGTCCGACCATTTAAATTCCATGCCGATCTGCCCGGACAGGTTCAACACACTGCGGGCTATCCGCATTTCGAGGCGGTT
>JAISDP010000240.1 GCA_031264715.1 Bacteroidales bacterium | reverse complement strand
GCCTGTATTTAATTCGGATAAATGCATATTGATGATATAACCCGCAAGTACGGTCTGTCAGGTTTCAAAAATGCAAAGGTAATAAAAAGATCATAATTTTTATTGAGTATAAATAAGGGAGCAATTATACCCTCATTTCTACCTTATTTTTTCTACCAAAAAAACCTCAGTAGTAGAGCAGATTGTTGCATAAAAGTTTTCCGACCCGGGCAAGCCGCAGGCGCAGCCCGGGGTAAAGGCGGTAAAGGCCGACGCCTCTCCGTCCGAACTGCGAAGCAGTTCAACCTGCTACGGGGTTGCGGGATAGCGATGTCCGATCACTTGATCTCGAACACATCGCCGCTGTTGAGCAAATCATCTACACAACGGATGGGCGACCGGGCTTTTTGTGTATTGATCTGTTCTTCCGTCAAACGGTCGAATGTTTCCGCTTTGACCGAGCGAATTACCCCAATAGCCATTGGGAAAGCGGGTGGCGCCATCTTGGCCAGCAACATTTGTATGGTTGGATCCTGTTCGTATTGATCGTGTACCAGGATATCGTCGACGGTAACATGATCCTTACCCAGTTCTACCACTTCCAACTTGCAACGGTTCAACCGGATGCCTTTCGTTTTGTCTTTCCCGAAGAGGATCGGCTCGCCATGTTTCAGATACGCCTGGTTCTCGTCGCGGTACTCCTTGCCGGTTATCATTCCATGTGTCTTATCAGCAAAGATGATGCAGTTCTGGAGAACCTCCACTACTGAGGCGCCTTTATGCAAAGCCGCTTCTTCTAATATTTCAACCATGACTTTGGGACTGGTGTCGGCTACCCGTGCAAAGAATGTCCCCTGTACACCCATCACCAACTCAGCCGGTTTGAAAGGCGCTTCGAGCGTTCCGTAAGGCGAAGTCTTGGTGATAGAACCCATCGGGGTAGTAGGTGAAAACTGTCCCTTGGTGAGGCCGTAGATCTGGTTGTTGAACAGTAGCAGGGTCATATCGACATTGCGACGGATGGCATGAATGAAATGGTTGCCGCCAATGGCCATCGAATCGCCATCGCCGGTAGCCATCCATACGCTGAGTGAAGGATTTGCCATTTTCATGCCGGAAGCAATGGCAGCGGCACGACCGTGTATCCCGTGAAAACCGTACGTATCCACATAGTAAGGGAATCGTGACGAACAGCCGATACCCGATACTACCACATAGTTTTCCTTGCGGTAGCCTAATTTCGGGAAAACCTGTGTTACAGCATTCAGTATGGCATGATTACCGCATCCCGGGCACCATTTTACCATCTGGTCGCTCACAAAATCGCTTTTGGTTAATTCGGTTTCGCTAAGCGGAATCCTTTCGTCTAATGTCTTTTGCATGATATGATATTTTAATAATTTTTGATACACAATATATTTAAGCACAATGTATCACCAAGTACTTTCACAAAGGCGCTCCAAGGCTTTTCCTTGTGAACCTTTGTGCGACTTCGTGTTATTGATCGATGAACCGGTTCACTATCGGCTGATAGGTATCGATACGCCGGTCGCGCAGGAATGGCCATACTTCACGGTATTTCCTGTTAAGGTCAAGGTCGACCTCCACCACATGCGTTTCGGATGCATCGTGCGGCGCCTGGTAAAGCACCGTGCCGAACGGATTGGACACAAATGACCCACCCCAAAATCGCGTACCTGCTTCGATACCGGTACGGTTCACAGCCACCACATGCACGCCGTTGGCAACGGAATGGCTTCGCTGGATAGTTTGCCATGCTTCGTATTGTTCCCTGTTTATTTCTATGATGGCTTCGGTGGTATCCCAACCGATGGCCGCAGGGTAAAACAATATGTCAGCGCCCATTAATGCGGTGATGCGCGCAGCTTCAGGATACCACTGATCCCAGCATACGAGCACCCCTATGCGGGCATATTTGGTTTCGAACACCCGGTAACCGGTATCGCCGGGAGTGAAGTAAAACTTTTCGTAAAATCCGGGATCATCGGGGATATGATTTTTGCGGTATTTCCCCAGGTAAGCGCCATTGGCGTCAATCACGGCAGCCGTGTTGTGGTACAGACCCGGCGCACGCTCCTCGAACAGCGAGGCAATGATTACTATGCCCAATTCGGCAGCCAAAACCTGCATATGACCGGTGGTGGGGCCAGGAACAGGTTCGGCCAGTTGGAAATGGCGATGATCCTCTGTGTCGCAGAAATACAAGGAGCGGAACAATTCCTGCAAACAAACAATCTGGGCGCCCTGTTTCGCAGCCTGTCGTATTTGTTCTTCGGCAATAGCCATATTACGGTCGGGATCGTCGCTCGATACGGACTGTACTAATCCTATGCGGACAATTTTCGAATCTTTCAAACTTTTCACGCACAAAAATAATCATAATTCGGATACGAAAAAAGCGCCCTTATCTTGACTTTTGACTTTTAAATTTTCTACTGTTCGAAGAAGAAATCGTTCAACTCTTTGACATCGCCCGGCGAATAGCCGGAACTGCCATCAAAGTAATCATTGATGGATTTCAGGAGTTCATCGAATGAAATGTATCCGTCGCCGTCCGCATCTACGTTCTTGTATTTGTCGGGAATCGGCAGGGGATCACCGCGACGCGCCCTGTTCTGTGCCTTTTGCATCAGCAGGTACGATTCCACATCACTGCGGCGGATCGCCTTGGCATTGAATATCTCTATCACCATATTTTCATTGATCTCCACGCCATATTCGTCCACTATGGCGCCGGGACGGGATGTTTCGCGGTCCAGGTAGTCGGGAACACCGTCGCCGTCGGAGTCGAACGGGCAACCGACCGTATCTACAGGCACGCCTTCGGGCGTATCGGGGCATTGATCCCAGCCGTCTATAACGCCGTCGTTGTCCAGGTCATCGTACATGGCAAAATCATAATCGCCGATGTTGGCAAAGAGGTCTTCCACAATCTTCACCTTGTCGGACGAGAACAAATCCAGATGCAACGACAAATAGGTAAAGGTGTACATGTCATTCCCCGATTTTCCTTTATAGTCCGGATTTTTCGACTTGGACGACAAATCGTCGAGCAAATCGGTGAATGTATAGTGCAATGAAGTTGCAGCACGCAAGGTAACACGTTCGGATATGTTGAAATCGACCCCAATATCGACAGGGATTGCTATGGCAAACTGGCTGTATTTACCCAACTCGCTGCGGTCCAATGACCGGAGGTCCGTCTCGTAATCGTAATCGCGGCGGATGATGTCCGAATTTGGGTTAAGGTCTTCCTGCGCATCCCTGATGGTTCCGTCCGTCCAGTAATTATAACGGAATGGATTATCTTTGTTTGTTGTATTGTAATAATCGGCCTTTGAATCGAACTGCACTGTTTCAATCCCTGCAGA
>JAISDP010000219.1 GCA_031264715.1 Bacteroidales bacterium | reverse complement strand
TTTTTGCAGTCATTACGGGCAAAGTAACAACGACATCGCCCATTATCAGCAAAGCGAGTTGTATCGCGATTCCCTGCTAATGTCCTTAGATACGTGTTCATTTCAGTACCGTGTTGAATATGCCGCCAAACTGACATTCGAAAACCATAATTTAAATACGGAAGCGACATTGCTGAACCTCCTGGACGAAGCGGACAACACGCCTGAACGCGGATACATCGCGTGGCTGCTAGGGTATATGTACCAACAGGCCGGTTGTAAGGAACAGTGCCGGGAATATTATATGATTTCGGGAATCGCTGATCTCGAGTATTGTATCCGGGATAATGCATCCATGCAAAGCCTGGCGCTCATTTATTTCGAGCAGGGTGATATAGCGTCGGCTTACCGTTTCATCCATTATGCCATCGAGGATGCACTGCTCTGTAACGTCCGGTATCGGATGTCGGAGGCTTCCACCTACTATCCCATCATTAATGCAACTTATCAGGAACAGGAAAGGAAACAGTTGGCGCGGCTGTATACATCGCTTGTGATCATCAGCTTGTTATTGATCATACTGGCTGTCAGTCTGGTTGTCTTTTACCGGCAAAACCATAAGCTGTCGCGCATGCGTCGGGAATTGTCGGAAACCAACCGGAAACTGAACGAACTGAATCAGCAACTCACTTTAACTAACAGTAATTTGCAGGAATCGAACCTCGTCAAGGAAGAATACATTGCGCATTTTTTCGATGTATGTTCGGCTTATGTGGACAAGCTGGAGACCTACCGCCGCATCCTGAACAAGCACGCCAAACACGAAAGGATTGATGAGATGTTGAAAATATTAGATTTCAATATCATTGAACAGGAACTGGATGAGCTTTACCGGAAGTTCGATGCCATTTTCCTGAACCTGTATCCCGCTTTCGTAGAGGATTTCAATGCCATACGCCCCGATAGCGATAAAATCATCCTGAAACACGGGGAGCTGATGAATACCGAATTACGCATCTTCGCTTTAATCCGGCTGGGAATCAACGACAGTGTTAAAATAGCCTCCTTTCTTCGCTATTCGCTGAGCGCCATCTATAATTACCGGGTAAAGGCGCGGAAATGTTGCCATGTCGACAAGAAGGCATTTGAGGAACTATTGATGAAAATGGGAAATTCGCAGGTTTAGCGTATGCAACCGGGTGCCGGTTACGGTGTTGCCGAAGGAATTTGCACGCTTATCGCTTATCATAACTTTTCAATTATTCACGAATCACTAATTTGCTTGTTTTGACTTGCCTGTCAAGGTTTTTCCTTGACGGCATGTAGCGGAACGCCGGCGGTGTTGTAGATTTTCACCGATACGTTGTCGTATGCTTTGTCGAGTCGGCAAAGACGCGATGCATCGCGTCTCTACAACGCAGCCTGACAGATTGGGATACGCAAGCTTACGTATATCGTGCGCGTTTCCCGTCAGGGAAAGCATATCAATAGAAAAACGAGCGCCGCCGCCACCGGAGCAAAACCCCGTATGGGGTTTCATATCATGAATCTCCTACGGAGATTGGCGGATGTCTTCCACATGGATTCTATGGATATGAATGCCCTGACGGGCAATGTTTTTGTGCATTGGACAGCTTGGCCTTCTAAGCTGTCAGGATCAAAAACTATAAGTCCACTACTTTTTTCCCACTATTATGAATTTCAAATCCCACATTGATAGCCATTTATTATTTCAAAACCGCTACTTTCTACATACTGACGAAATCATGGACGAATAACGATTTTATATTTGCTCATCGAAAAAAATGGAATTTTGTTTTCTTATACATTGTTATATTCATCAATTAAACAGGTCAAAGTTATGCGAGCAATTTTTTACAAAGCTATTCCTCTTGCATGGATGATGCTGCTTGTCGTCATGAGTCTTCCGGCACAGGCGCAGAACAGCATCGACATAAGAGGTGTAGTCAATGAGGCTTCAGGCGATCCGATGCCCGGTGTGAATATTGCCATTAAAGGCAGCGCCGCGGGCGTAGTATCCGATGTCGATGGAAAATACCGGATCAATGTATCCGGTCCCGATGCTGTTCTGGTGTTTTCGTTTGTGGGGTTCGTTACGGTTGAGGCGTTGGTAGGCGACCGCCGCGAGATCAACGTCACCCTTGAGGAAGACACCCGGCAACTCGAAGAAATAGTGGTTATCGGTTACGGCACGGTTGCCAGAAAGGATGTGACAACGGCTGTATCCGTCGTTTCGACGAAGGATATAGACGAACGCCCGATTGTGTCGGCAGCACAGGTCATACAGGGTAAGGCGGCCGGCGTGAACGTTTACCAGCCTAATGGAACGCCGGGCGCCGAAATGGTGATCCGCGTGCGCGGGACGACTTCCTTCAACGGGAGCAATTCCCCGCTTTATGTAGTGGACGGGGTGCCGGTGGATAATCTCAGCTTCCTGTCGCCTGCCGATATTGCCGGGATGCAGATTTTAAAAGACGCTTCGTCGGCTGCCATCTACGGTTCGCGCGCCGCCAACGGCGTTATTCTCATCACCACCCGGCAGGCACGGGGCGATGCCAGGATTGCCGCGAGCGCACAGTTGGGTATTAATGTGCTGTCCAACCGGATCGAGTCGCTTAACGCGGCGCAGTATAAGGAATTGATGGACGAAATCCGTCCGGGAGCCATACCCGCAGGTACCACCGACCAAACCGACTGGTACGGCGAAGTATACGGTACCGGGATTACCCAAAACTACCAGTTGCAGGTATCCGACGGTAACGGGAAGTTGCGCTACTTCCTGTCGGGCGGTTACCTGAACGAGAAAGGCGTGCTTGGTTCGGCCTTCTTCCGGCGTTATAGCTTCCGCGCCAGCGTGGACAATCAGGTGCGGAAATGGCTGAACATCGGCGCCAATATTTCGTATTCGGACAATGCGAACAATGGCATCACTACCGGCCAGGGTTCCAACCGCGGCGGGGTAGTGCTGGCGGTGGTGAACCTGCCCACGGCGATACCGGTCATGAATGATGACGGGTTGTACAACCGCACCTTCTTCGGGCAGAACATCACCAATCCGGTGGAAGCCATCCAAAACGGCAGGAACAACAAAAACCGCGAAAACCGCCTGATTGCATCGGGTAGCGCCACCATTACCTTTCTGCCCGAACTGACCCTGAAATCGATGTTTACGCTCGACCGGCGCAATGGCGTCAATACGGGCTTTACGCCGCCCGTGCACGGCGTTGACCGCGACGACTGGGGTTCGGGACGGGATACCCGCAGCATGAATACCCTCATGGTTTTCGATCATGTGCTGACTTATAAAAAGACGCTGGCGGACAGGCATCATATCGAAGCCATGGCCGGTTCGTCGTGGACGGATTCGGACTGGTCGCAGAGCTACATCAACGGTTCGCACTATAAGGACGCTTCCATTACAACGCTGAATGTCGCCAACAGGATTGCCTGGGACGATACCGGCTCGAATGCTGCCCAATGGGCTATTATGTCTTATTTCGGCCGCCTTTCCTACAATTTCGACAGCAAATACCTGGCTACATTCAATATCCGCGGGGATGGCTCGTCAAAGCTGCACCCCGACCATCGCTGGGGACTGTTTCCTTCGTTTTCGGCGGCATGGCGACTTTCGTCGGAAGAATTTATGCAGGGCTTCTCCTGGCTGGATGACCTGAAAATTCGCGGCGGCTGGGGACAAACCGGCAACCAGTCGGGCGTGGGCAATTATTCCTACCTGGTCATGTACAATATCGCCCGTCAGCCGTGGTTTGAAACGGGGAAAGCCGATGCGCTGCCCACCATTTCGGAAGCGAACCTCAGAACCAGGGACCTCTCGTGGGAAACAACCTCGCAAACCAACATCGGCCTGGACATTACCCTGTTGCGCAGCCGCCTGACCATCAACATGGACTATTATATCAAACATACCACCGACATGTTGATGTATGCCGGCCTTCCTGCAGGATATGCCTCCGGCAGCATGATCAGAAACGACGGCGTGATGGATAACCGGGGGTTTGAACTTGCGGTAAGCTCGCGTAATCTCACCGGCGAACTGACGTGGAACAGCGATTTCAACATTTCTTTCAACAAGAACAGGATCAAAAGTTTCCAGTTGCAGCAGATTTATTATGATGCGGAAACGACCGACGCTTTCCATCAGATGCGCGTGGTACGCAACCAGCCGGGACGTCCGGTCGGCGGATTCTGGGGATATATCAGCGACGGGGTGGATCCCGAAACAGGCGAACTGATGTACCGCGACATCAATGAGGACGGTAAAATCACCGCTTCGGACAAGACCTTCATCGGCGACCCGAATCCCGCGTTTACCTACGGGATGACCCATACATTCGCGTACAGGAATTTCGGCCTGAGCATTTTCTTCCAGGGTTCGGTCGGCAACGATATTTTCAATGCTTCCAAAGGCGACGTGCAGGGGATGTACGACCTGAAAAACCAGTCGACCGAAGTATTGAAACGCTGGAGGACGCCCGGACAGATCACCGATGTGCCCAAAGCCGGTTTCAACCTGCAACCTTCGTCCTATTTCGTCGAGGATGGCAGTTACTTCCGCGTGAAGGACATCTCGCTGTCCTACAATTTCACGGGCGGTTTCCTGCAAAAGATCGGCGTTACCCGCCTGCAACCCTATTTTACGGCGCACAACCTGCTGACCTTCACTAAGTACAAGGGTATGGATCCCGAAGTAAACCAGTGGGGCGACAACGGTGCGGTGCAGGGTATCGACTGGGGAACGTATCCGCACAGCAAATCGTTCGTATTTGGTATCAATGTTGAATTTTAATCCTGAGAAATCATGAAAGTCAATTATATATTATCGATGATCTTTGTCTGCTCGCTGGCGTCGTGCTCGCTGGATTACGACCCGGTGGACAGCTATTCGGACGTGAGCGAAGGCATATCGGACTCCGACGATCCCGTGTTCAGTGACAAAGCCGCAGTAGTGTCGCACCGCCAGTCCCTGATGGACCGGTATAAAGAAGGCCAGGAACACTGGTACCTCGACATGCTGCTGCTCGGCGAGTCTCATTCGGACAATGCCTACGCCGGTTCGCCGAATGCCGAAACGACGCCGTTCGAAGTCAACTCCATAGAAGGTTCCAACACCAACCTGAAACGCGACTGGAACGGCCACATGTCAAATATCGGCCAGATCAACAAAATGATATACGGTTTGGAGGATGTGGCCGACCTCGCCGATGCGGAAAAACGACAGTACATCGCCGAAGCGAAAATCCTCAGGGCGATGGTTTATTTCGACATGGTGCGGATATGGGGTAATGTGCCGCTGATTACCGGCCTGGCAACAGACATTACGGCCGAAAATATTGAAGAGGTTTATCCCACGTATTTTCCGCCGCAAACGGACGAGCTTGCCCTGTACCGGCAGGTAGAGAAAGACCTTTTGGAAGGATTGGCCGATGCCCCGGATCATAACCCGTCCGACAAAACCCGGCTTACCAAGTCGGTGGCCAAGGCAATGCTGGCGAAAGTGTATGCCGAGAAGCCGTTGCGGGACTACGACAAGGTGATCCGATACGCCGACGAGCTGGCTGCCGACGGATTCGACCTGGTGGATGATTTCAGCGACCTCTTCGGCGTAACGCTGGAGAATCCGGGACAGCCGCCATCGCAAAACAACAGGGCGATCGACGCAAAAGCCCGGAATACGAAGGAGTCTGTTTACGAAGCGCAATTCTTCACCGGCAGCGCCAACTGGGTGACCTGGATGCTGGGACGCCCGCTCGACGACTGGACCTTCTATTTTACGTGGGCCAAATGGATCACGCCGTCGCGCGACCTGATCAAAGCCTTCAACAGCGAACCGGGCGACAAACGCTATGCCGAATCGGTGGTATTCTATTCGTGCGACTGGAATATTTATTACCCTGCCGGCCAGTACGCTTTCATGTACAAATGCCGCAGCGCCTACAGCAGCATGATCAAAATCCGGTATGCCGACATCCTGTTGCTGAAAGCCGAAGCGCTCATCGGCAAGAACGACTTCAACGGCGCTGCGGCGATGATCAACCGCACACGCCGCCGTGCAGGGCTGGGCAGTCTGCCTGCTTCGGCTACAGCCAACAGGGATGCCATCCTCAACGCTTACCTGAAGGAACGCCGGCTTGAGTTGGCTTTCGAGGGACAACGCTGGTTTGACCTGGTGCGCCTCGATAAGGTGGAAGAAGTGATGAATGTAGTGTATGCCAGGGATGAGGGACGACCCGCGCAGGTATACCCGTTCAACCAATGGTCGTACAAACTGCCTGTCCCGCAGGACATCATCGACCAGAACCCAAGTCTTGTACAGAACCCCGGATATTAATCACGATTAGTCATGAATCAAATACTGAAAACCATGAGATCATCATTGAAAACCATCATCATAACCGCCGCGGCTGCGCTGTTCTTCGCTTCGTGCGGCGACGAGTACGGCGACCGCAAGGAATCGACGCCTGTTATCGAATCGGCAGCCATCCATCCGGCGAGCTTTACGTTCGGCGATTCGGTAACACTGGCCGCGCTGGTAACCGACCCCGCTACAACACTTGCCGCCCTGGAATATAAGTTTATATCGGACGGTAAAATCATCGCATCGGGAAGCATACCCATCGGCGATCAGCGTTTTGACGTTGCGCAGCGGATTTTTGTCCCGCTGGTGAGCGGTCAGGCCGACAACGCACAGGTTACGGTGGCGCTTACCGCCCGGAATGTACTGAAAGGCTATTCCGGAAAGGAAATTACCGCCGCCGGCAAGCGTCCCGTGTACAGCAGGCTGTATCTGGTGACAAGCTATGGCGCTGTGGTTACCCTTAGCCCGCAGGCAGCCGGCAGGGACAAATACGAAGCTGCCGGCTTGACGCTGGATGCTTCGTTCGAGTACAGGATTGCCGAAAAGATCACTTCCGACAAGCAAATTGATTACAGCGGCGCGGTTTGGGGCAACGTCAACGGCAGGCTTGCCATGATTGACGACAGGGGCGAACCGGCTTTTGCGCACACGCCCCATTCGGATTATACGCAATCGCTGGTGTATGACAATGATGCGTTCAGCATGACCGCTACAGGCGGTACGCTGGGCGCTCATGACCTTACGCTGGGCGCATTTGCCGAAGAAGCCATCGCCCAGGAGTCCTTCAGGACGCTCAGCCGTACCCTGGAAAACAACCGGGAGTATACCCTTTTCGGGAAACTTGCCAACGAGAGAATCGTGTACAATCTCGATTTCTTTGAACGTACCGCTTCCAACAGGGTTAAATTCCTGGGCAAAACAGGTACTTATACCCTGTATTACAATCCTGTCCGCCAAAATGTGATTCTTGGAGTAGAAAATCCGGCATATCCCGATTATCTGCCGGCCTGCGGTTTCGGGCTGGGTTATCCCACCAGGGCGACCTCGCAGGAAATCGAGGCAGTGTACGCCGGTCACGGGAGAA
This sequence comes from Bacteroidales bacterium, assembly GCA_031264715.1. Lineage (GTDB taxonomy): Bacteria > Bacteroidota > Bacteroidia > Bacteroidales > UBA4181 > JAIRLS01. The sequence goes on along the minus strand of JAISDP010000219.1, from coordinate 2,623 downwards.
CGCATACCGGCTGGGGATTCGATCATATACTGCAATATGTCCTGTTCCGGCAAATAAGCGACGGCGTGTACCAGGGGACTTTTTATACGCCGGGCGACCATGACCACTATGCCGGATTCAAGCCGTTTGAGGATACCGGATGGGGCAACGAAAAACCGGCAGGATCATTCGCTTTTACAGGGGAGCAAATCATTTCGGGCGATGGCGACTGGACCATCCCCAATGGTGACAACGACCCGGTGATGCCGTCGGATTATTACCGCTTTACCGTCAATTTGAATGAGAATACGGTAAATATTGAAAAAATAATACTTTGACCGGATGAAAACATTATTCCAAATCAGGAATCTGCTGTTAGCAGTAGCGGTTATATCCGGCTTGGCGTCATGCGACGGGGCGAAAAAGACCAATAGCGAAACCCCGGAGGAACCGGAAGGCGATGTAACCATTTACATCACCACCAGCACGCGTTCGCAGGATTTCAAAAAGCAGGCGTGCAATTTCAGCGAAAAGCAGAACATGTCGCCTTCCACCATCACGCTGCTTCCTGCCGTACGCTACCAGAGCATGGATGGTTTCGGCGCGGCGATAACCGGTTCTACCTGTTACAACCTGCTGAAGATGACAGCCGGAAACCGGGGCAAATTCCTCCGGGAAACCTTCTCTGTCACCGAAGGCATGGGGTACAGCTATATCCGGATCGCCATCGGCTGCTCGGACTTCTCGCTGAGCGAATATACCTGCTGCGACACGCCGGGCATCCTGAATTTCGCGCTCACAACGGAGGAAACGCAATACATTATTCCCGTATTGAAGGAAATCCTGGCCATCAACCCGTCCGTTAAACTGATGGGGTCGCCGTGGACCTGTCCGCGCTGGATGAAAGTGAACAGCCTCGCCGACAGGCAGCCCTTCGACTCGTGGACGGGCGGACAGCTCAACCCGTCGTACTATGCCGATTACGCCTCGTATTTCGTGAAATGGATACAGGCCTTTGCCGCCGAAGGGATCAGGATCTATTCGGTGACGCCGCAAAATGAACCGTTGAACCGCGGCAACTCCGCTTCACTTTTCATGGGCTGGCAGGAACAGTTCGATTTTGTGAAGAATCATCTGACGCCGCAGTTCAAAAGCGCGTCGATCAACACTAAAATTTATCTGTTCGACCATAACTATAATTATGATAACATCGGCGACCAGAACGATTACCCGGTGAAGATTTACGATGCGGGCATCGACAGCGAACCGGTGGCAGGCGCAGCCTATCACAACTACGGGGGCGACAGGGCCGAACTGATGGACGTGCACAACAGCCATCCCGACAGGGAACTCATTTTTACGGAGACGTCCATCGGGACATGGAATGACGGTCGCAACCTCGAAACCCGCCTGGTAGAAGACATGCGCGACGTGGCGCTGGGTACGGTGAACAACTGGTGCCGGGGCGTGATCGTGTGGAACCTGATGCTGGACTCCGACCGTGGCCCTAACCGCGAAGGCGGCTGCCAGACCTGCTACGGAGCGGTAGACATCGACAAAGCCGGTTACAGCAGTATCACGCGCAATTCGCATTATTACATCATCGGCCATCTTTCGTCGGTAGTGAAGCCGGGAGCCGTGCGTATCGGCACATCGGGCTTCTCCGAAACGGGTTTTACCTTTTCCGCTTTCGAAAATACCGACGGAACGTATGCCGCAGTATTGCTCAACAGTACCGCGGAAAGCAAGAAGATTACCCTCGACGACGGCGCTCGCCATTTCAGCTACGATGTGCCGGCAAAATCTGTAGCATCCTGTCTTTGGAAAAAATAAAAAATACCATCATGAAGAAATATAATCCATACCTGATATTCGCATTATTAAGCTTTGTTTTCATGGCATCGTGTTCGGACGACGACAACGACATGTCGCCCGGAAACCCGGTGATGGAAGCCAAAACACAATTCACCGGAGCGCATTTCGGCGACAGCCTGCCGTTCACCTTTAGCGTGAGCGACCATGTGCCGCTTTCGACCCTGACCGCAACCCTGTATTTCGGCGACGAGCAGGTGGCGCAAACCGTGATCCGCACCAAGGAGAACGGCGACTATTCGGGAACCGTCCCGGTGCCTTTCTACAAGGATATTCCCGACGGAACGGCCACCCTGGAGTTTACCCTGATGGATACCCATCTGACCGGCGTCACCCAATCGTTCGATTTGCAGGTAAGCCGCGTTTCTTACCCTTACCTGATTCTGATAACGGCTGACGCCTCCTACCCGATGCTTCCCACAGGCGTACCTCATGAGTATGCCGCCACCGAAACATTCCCGGCGACCGACCTTCCGGCTTACATCAAAACACCGGTGGTGGACGGCAATGGTAACGAAATTACCTTCGGCTGGGAAAGCGGCGAAATCACCCAGGGCGTGACCGCCGACATCCCGTTTGTAAGTCCGCAGACAGGTACGTTTTCCGTTACATTCAACACGAAAACCTATGCCGCAGGGCCATTCTTTGAGATCGCCGTCGACGGTCAAAAGATGTCTATGGCAGACAGGGAAAACTTCCTGATCGACCTGGACCTGACCCAAAACCAGACACTGACGGTGGAAGGTATTTTGGATATTGCCGACTGGTGGAT
>JAISDP010000185.1 GCA_031264715.1 Bacteroidales bacterium | reverse complement strand
GTATTGTAATACCCGTAAATCAGGCGCGAAGGAACTTTGGCAAGTCCTCCGGGAAGGGCTATCCCGAACGAGATTACCGACCGGCAATCGGGAAAAATATCCGTCGGACTGTATCCCTGCGGAGCATCTGCAAAGCGGTCGATGCAGGCAAAGCCGCAGACGTCGGTGCCCAGCGACATAATCAGGTTGCGTATCTGTTCTTTCATCTCACCTTGCAGCGTATGTCGGCGGAATTATGGCCGTCTGCAAGCTGTCGAATTTGTCGAAATGTTCCCGACGGTCGTCTGCAAGCTGTCGAATTTGTCGAAATGTTCCCGACGGCCGTCTGCAAGCCGTCGAATTTGTCGAAATGTTCCCGACAGTCGTCCGCAAGCCGTCGAATTTGTCGAAATGTTCCCGACGGTCGTCCGCAAGCCGTCGAATTTGTCGAAATGTTCCCGACGGTCGTCTGCAAGCCGTCGAATTTGTCGAAATGTTCCCGACGGCCGTCTGCAAGCCGTCGAATTTGTCGAATTCTTTTCATTTCACTTTCTTTTTCCCGGTATCATTGTTTCCAGCGTTTCAAATTGGGAAGATGCTGTTTCAACTGTTCCATCGCTTCATCCTTCGTTACTTTTACTTCCGCGTCCTGATTGTACACATCCAGATACTGGATATTGTGGGCAATCATTTCATCCAGCGTAAGATTAGATGTAAAATCCCCGTCCTTAAAGCAATAAACGCAATAGTCTTCGTTTCTGCTACCGTCTTTGTTCGTCCCAAATTCCTCGGCAGTTTTCATTGGCATACCGCAACTCTGACAACTGGGCGTAAACACTCCTTCCTTAATACAATAGACGCAGTAATCCCCGTTTCTACTGCCATCCCTGTTTGTTCCGAACTCTTCGGCGGTTTTCATCGGCATACCGCAATTCTGACAAATTTTTGCTTCCATTTTCTTTATTTTATTAAAATTACACATTACACGTGGCAAAAGTAAGCGGTTTTCATCACCCGTGAAAATGTTTTTGACCGCTGGGCGTTTGCCTTTGACGGTTGGCAAACTGACGGCCAATATTCCATTCTTTGGCATTATTTTTGCGTCCCCAATCGGTACGCGTTAAAATTTGAAAGATATGTTAGTAATCAGCACAATATGTTATATTCTATCGACAACGAAAAATGAACACAAATGAATTATCGCGCTGTAATATTTGACCTTGACGGGACGCTGGCCGATACGCTTGAAGATATTGCCGACAACATGAATCGGGTACTCTCCGAAAAAGGTTTCCCCACACACGAATATGATGCCTACCGTTTCTATGTAGGTAACGGGCTCAAGAACCTGGTAGCCCGATGCCTGCCCGAAAGCGCCCGCACCGACGCTGTGATCGCCGCCTGCCACGACCGGATGGTTGCCGAATACAACGTGAATTATATCAACAAGACACGGTTATACGATGGTATTCCCGAACTCCTGGACGCATTATCATCGCAACACGTCAAGATGGCGGTGCTTTCGAACAAAGCCGATCCGCTGACGCAAAAAATATGCAGCGAGTTGCTGAAAAAATGGGAGTTCGCGGCAGTAATGGGCGCCAATGAACGTTTCCCGCGAAAACCGTCCCCTGCATCAGCATTATACATTTCCGAACGGATGGGAATCATGCCGGCGAACACCTGCTATCTCGGCGACAGCGATGTAGATATGAAAACTGCTATTGCAGCAGGTTTCTATCCTGTCGGAGCAGGTTGGGGTTTCCGCCCAAAAGAGGAACTTGCCGAAAGCGGGGCAAAGCACATTATCGACCATCCAATGGATTTGCCGGGACTTTTGTAACCCTGGCACATTCCCGTTCTTACCTCTCTAATCCGCCGACGGTAAACTGATCATGAATGTCGTTCCTTCGTTTTGACGCGTTTTGAAATTGATGCTTCCGCCGGCGCTTTCGATGATGCTGCGCACGATGGATAGCCCTACGCCCATGCCGCTTGACTTGGTTGTAAAGTTCGGACGGAAGATCTTTTCCTGCATTTCCGCGGGAATACCTGTGCCGTTGTCCTTAATGCGCACCCAAACGATCCGGTTAATCTTCAGTACATCAATGTGTATTTCGGCCTGCCGGCCTTTGGGAATTGCCTGGAGCGCATTTTTAAACAGGTTAATGAATACGCGTGACATTTGCTCCCTGTCGGCGCAGATCATGGTGCGTTCCAGCCCATGGAAATCGGTGTGGAACGCCCGTCTGTTATCATCAATGGCAAAAAGCGGCACCACATTATTGATCTTGTCGATGAGGTCGATGAGTTCATTCTGCGCTGCGGGCATCTTGGCAAAGTTGGAAAACTCGGTGGCAATGGCCGACAGCGTATCGATCTGTTCCACCAGTGACCGGGATATCTTTTCCATATACATATCGAACCGTTCCGACTTGTTGTCGTACGCCCGTTTGAGATGCTGTATGCTAAGTTTCATCGGTGTCAGCGGGTTATTGATCTCGTGGGCGATCTGCTTGGCCATTTCGCGCCATGCCGATTCGCGCTCGGAACGTGCAAGGCGGTTCGCGCTTCGTGCAAGTTCCTCTATCGCCCGGTTGTATTCTTTGACCAGGCCGCCCACCTCGTCGTGACTTTCGTAAAGGATCGGTTCGTTTTTCTCGCCTAACCTGATATCCCGGAATTTTTCCTGCAACATCATCAATGGCTGCGTGATCTGGTTGCTCATCACCACCGACACGATCACGGTGAGCAGGACAATCACCATGTAGAAATTGAGCAATGCGATCACAATATTCGAAATCTCCTCGGAGAGGGCATCCTGCTGTGTGAAATACGGGAGGTTCAGGAAGGCAATCACCCGGTTGTCGTTGTCCACAAAGGGTTCGTAGGCTGAAATGTAATGTAATCCGCCAATTTCCTCGTTTTCGATGATGGAAGCGCGTTGTCCGAAAGCCAGCTGGATATAAGCGTTGGGACTGATCTGCCGACCCACCAGGCCTTTGTCGAATATGTCGGGCAACGAAGTGGCGATCAACTGTCCGTGCACATCAAACAGGTTGATATCCGTAAAGAATAGCCGCCGGAAGTCAGCCAGCCAGCCGGCAAGCATATCCTTACTCTCGTCGCTTTGATCGTCCAGATTCCTTTGGAAAAGAATTGCATCCAGCAACTCCGCATGGATAGCCTTCATTTTCTCATTAACAATATCAATGTTCTTATTCCGGTATTGGCGGTTGACGGAAATAATCGTGAAAACGCCGATCACTGCCAACGAAACCAGCATCACAGCAATCATGGAGTACTGGATTTTGTTGCGGAAATTCCATTGAAAGCCCCGCCGGATGACGGGTAAGTAAAAGATCAGCAAACAAACGGATACAACAATGAAGAAAAATATGAAGATGTAGGAGAATTTGATGACCAAATCGCCTGGTTTGGGCGAATATGAACTGAGTACGATCATATTGTTTTTTTCGGGACGATACACCAAATGTTCCATATCGTCGGCATATACCGTATGATAATCGCTCTCACCGGTTTGAAAAATATCACCTTCCAGGTTGTACTTGTAATCTCCGTATTGAGTTTCCCTCCTGTTATTCACATATTTGGCATACGAGTAGCCTTTCAGGTTATTGCTTTTGGCCAGGCGGTCGTCGAGCAATAATTCAGGATAGCCGATTTCCTCCGAAGCAACGCCGCTGGGCACAAGTTCGATAAACAGCTGCAACGGCGGCTCTCCTTCTTTTGTTACAAGAAACCAACCCAGGTACGTCGATACATACGGCCTGTCGATCAGCCAAAACTCCGAACGCGTCAGTTTTGTGCCCATATCATCGGTCATTTTCTTGAAATATCTCACACTGTTGACCTTCCGCTGTTCAGAGGTAAGGAGTAACTTCGTTGTATCGGAACTGACCCAGCAACCGCGAATAAGATACTTGTTCCAATACGAAGAAAAGAAGTACTGTTTCTTGATATAGTTAACCACGTTGGGATAATCCGTGGTTGCGAAATAATCCTTATAAACCACATCCACTAATGCCGAAGTATCCGCTATCATCCGGTCCGATATGTTCCTGAGCAGGAACTCGGCCGTTAAATCATGCTGAGGCGCCAGGTTGGTGACCAGTATCTTTTTCTGTCCTTCGTATTTCTCATAACTGTACCGGTTGATATACACAGATGTGAATAAAGTCAATATGAAGATTAATAAAATATAATGCGAGTACTTGAATTTGACGGTTCTTTTCAGCCGCAAGTTTCCTGCCATGAAGACCAGCACGGTCAGGAAGAAGACCGACGCCAGGCTAACATACAGTCCGGCAATACTCCATCCGATAACCACTATCGACAGGATAATAACATACGCGATCAGGAACTGTTGAAAATTTAACTCCTGCTTGCAAAGCAGTATCATCTTATCCAGCAACAGGCAAAACGATGCAAGGAACAGCATGATCACCGCATAACCAAGCAAACTGAATCCGTTAAGCAGCAGTATCCGGTTAGGGCCTTCAAATATATCGGACGAGTTGATCACCAGCGATTTCAACAAAACACCCATGCCGAAGAACCCGACAATCACGATCATGAGCGATATGCCGAGGTACGCGAAATATTTCCACCTGCGCCCATAAAAAAGCGGAAACCTCAGGTAGCGGTACAGCTCGAAAACAAAGAAACAGGTGAAGATGCACCAGAGGCACAGTTCGCCAAAGGATGGAAACCAGGCCGTACCAAAATAAATGGGGTTGAAAAGTTCCAGTTCATAGAAAACTCCGGGGATTTTCCAATGCTGCATGGCATAGCGTACTCCTGCCAGTATCAATACAAGCGCCGGGAGATAAATATTCCTGGAGGTAGAGGTGCGTAATACGTTAAAAACACTGTTCAGCAGCATAAAAAGGACAATAATGGCCAGCAGGTAGGCCAGTGCCGGTACATGAATCTGGTATTTGTAGGTACAGGTACTGTCGAAAATTAACGACCATACGAACCGGTCGCGGCTATCGGTAATTGGGTAGCCGTCATCCACCTGTCTCGAGGATATCTTCACATTGGCCGGCAGCCCGAAATCTTCCTGAAAGGCTATTTTCAGGTATTTGTTTTCGTATGTGTATATATTTTTAATGAGCGCAAGTCCTACAATTTCGTACCCATCGCCTTTCTTCACAAATGAGGCGTATTTTCCCGAAGCATACCGGTTATCGCCGAGGCTTACATACGGCCTGTCGAATTCCGAAGACGAGTATGCCTCCGGTACGGCTACGTTCATGGTCGACCAGTATTTCAACGTGTCATTCCGGTATACGAACAGGTATAGCCCGTGCTTTTTCAGGTTGGCCTCATACTTGCCATGGAAGTTTACGAAACACGAATCGTTGCCGACTGTCCATACGCATTGTCCCAGCATATCCATATAGTGCAGCAGGGTTTGTTCTTTCTCTGCAAATATGTTCTGTATCCGTTGGGCATGCCGTTCATCGAATTTCGGGAAAAGGATATTCCTCTCCACAAGCTTGGCAAACAGCAACAAACACACAAACGTCACCATAAGCCGCACAAACAGGTTCGGTATGTGCAGCCTGCGCCTGATCCGTGCCATGCGCCGCCTGAATGTGTGTTTTGCGTTCATCGTTTGCGTTTACAGCGTTTATAACGTTATGAACATTGTCGCCTACGCTCCCCATCCGTCGCGGTCGAGGCTCCGGTATTGTATTGCTTCGGCTAAATGGTGCACCTGTATTTCGGGCGATGCTTCCATATCGGCTATGGTCCGCGACACTTTGAGGATACGGTCGTATGCGCGTGCCGAAAGGCCAAGTCTTTGCATGGCTGTTTTCATGATATTGTGTCCGGCAGCATCAATCGTGCAATACTTCCGCAACATTTTCGAATTCATCTGTGCATTACAGTGTATTCCCGGGTATTCGGCATAACGTTCCTTCTGCACGTTGCGCGCGGCGATCACCCGCTGTCGGATTACACGGCTCGGCTCGGACACCCGCTGTTCCGAAAGCTTGTCGAA
>JAISDP010000096.1 GCA_031264715.1 Bacteroidales bacterium | reverse complement strand
TTGCCCGATTTGAAAAACGAGGCGGTAAATTCCAATGTATCGTTGCGATACCGTATCGGCATGTTGCTGCTTACCACCACTTCCTCCATTGTCCGATTTTTTTCCGCAAGCGTCAATTCGATTTTTATACCTTTGGCCGCGGTGCAATGCACGGTTGTATCGGTATAGCTCAAGTGGCGGACGGCGATGCTGTAAGCGGCATTGCAACGCAAAGACAGTTCAAACCGACCGCCATCACTGGTGGTTGTGAACTTTTCAGGTGTTTGCGGTTGTGTTTCGCTGTATGCAATCACTTGTGCATAAGACACCGGCTGGCCGGCCTTATTTGTTAAGCGGCCTGTGATGGTGCATGTTTGCGAAAAGACATTCCCGCAAAGGAAAGTCAATATAATGACAGGGAGTTTCATGATGTTTGACGGCCGTTTACTTAGCGACAGGTTGGAACGACATTAGATTGACAAATTTTCAATCATTCTCTATAATCGTAACCGATTCCCTTTTATGCTTTTCCGCCATTTTTTCGAACTTTTCCCTGCTCATTTTCTTGCCTTGCCGTGGTGGGCTGATCGTGGCATAGCTATTGTTCAACACAACATCCTGGAAAAGTATCTGCGAATCGCCGGCGCTGACCTCAAGAATCAGACCGGGTAAACCGTTAAAACCGCGTGGCCCTGTATTTACCGGTATATCCGTAGTATACCATGCGGTAATGACAGCGCTGTCCTTGGCGGTGGTTGCTTTATTAGCCTGGAAACGGCCAATGGTTTTAGTTTCGGGATGCAACTGCCATTCGCAGGTTTTTATCTTGTCCTCCACCAGGAACTCGCGGTTGGCCAAAACCTCCTGGGTGACGACTTTCCCGGTTTTTACGTTGCAGTAATGCGCCATTGTGCCTTCTACCGACACTACAACATTGATGCCGGTATTTTCCTGCGAAGTATTGAGATCGATACGGTCGGGAGCGGCATACAGTGCAGCTTCGTTGTTGAACCGGAGTTCCATTTCCATTTTGGCATCGTTTTCCAAGGCCTGCATGATGCTCATCCGCTGTTCGGGCGACAGTTGGCTCAACTGTGCTTCGGCGGCGGCTATCTCTTTTTTTGCCATTTTGGTATAATCCTCAATATAAGTGGCTTTTCCGCTGAATTGTTGCGCTGAAACCATACCCGCCATCATCATAAAGGTCGTCATTACCAAAAGTTTTGAAGTTTTCATTTTTTACGTTTTTAACTGTTTGGAAAAATTATCTATTTTTACATCGTCAAATCACTTTCGATTTGTTTTTGCAAAAGTAGGACGCCATTCCGGGACAGATTGTCAAGAAATGTCAAGAAATGCAAAGATGTCGCAAGGTTTGTCAAGAAAGGTTATAGATGAACACATTTCCCAATTTAGCAACAAAGAGGTTCTCCAAGCAAGGATTGAGGTTCTCCGAGCGAGGATGGAGGCTTGACCCTGTTGAAATTCAATGGATGCTATGGAATGGATGTTATGATGTATTCGTTATTGAGAACGGGATATGAAGAATAAGATCAGGCTGGCCGTTTTTTTGACATGTATCCTGCTGGCGGGTGTTGTTGCGACGCAGTTGTACTGGCTTCGCAGCATGTACAATATGAACCGGGTGCAACTCGAAACGATCGCTAATCGGGCTTTCAGCGAAGCAATCCATACGGAATACTCCCACCGGTTAAATACAGGTCGCACATCGTCGCTCAAAGATGAAGAGCAAAAACGGATTTTCCAGCAGGCAGTGAAACGGATTAATGAGAAGGATTCCGTCGTCAATTACCTGGAAAAGATGGATATATCAGGCGTTGATACGGTCAAAAGCGCTAACCTGATGTTCATTGCTTCCGATTCGCTCGGAAACTGGCAGGAACGGATGGCCAACGCTATTAACCATCTTTTTCCGCCGGATGTTGAACAGATCGACAGCCTCTTTTCCAAATTGCTTCACAAGGATTACCCGGGTATACAGGCTGCCGTTGAACTGACCGACCTTGCCGGCGATACGGTTATGCAGACTGTCTCGGCGGACAGCATTACGATTGGACGGAACGATATGCGGACTTCCGTACGGTCGCTCGACATGTATGCAAACATGGGGATTCGCGGGGTGATCGTATCGCCGCAACGGGCATTGCTGGCCCGCACAGCTTTTGCACTGGTTCTTTCGCTGCTGTTCGTGGTTTTGGCATTGAGCTGTACGGGATACCTGATGCTTGTTATCTTCCGGCAAAACAGGTACAGCCAAACCGTTAATGATTATATCCATCACATCACGCACCAGTTGAAAGCGCCTATTTCGGTGGCGTTGACTACGCTCCGGTTCCTGGATGCCGACAATGGCGATAATTCACAAGCACGTCACCGGTTAGTGGAGCTATCGGAACAAAGTCTCGAAAAACTCACTTCGATGGTCGAGTCGTTATTATTCATGTCTGTGCAGGAACAAAGCCATCTGCGGCTCAATGTGGAACCGTTTGATCTGCCGGCTGCTGTCAGTCGCCTTGCAGAAGAGGCGGAATTACGTGCCGGAAAAGAAGTGCACATCAATGTAGACAATCAATTACCGGACAGCATGGTTACAGCCGACCGCCTGCACCTGTGCGATGCTGTGAGCAACCTGATCGACAATGCCATCAAGTATTCGGGCAACAGGGTTGACATTATGATACGTTTGTATACAACGCCCGGATACACTTGTATTTCGGTAAAAGACAACGGTATCGGTATTGCGCCGGAGCATATCGGCCGTATTTTCGACAAGTTTTATCGCGTAGACCAGCCCCAGGCAGAATCCATTAAGGGTTTCGGGTTGGGATTGAGTTATGTGCAAGCTGTTTGCCGGGCGCATGGCGGCCATGTGGAAGCGACAAGCGCCAGGGAGCAGGAGAGCGAGTTCATTATTGCAATTTCAAATAACTGAATTTTGAATCATCAAATTTTACTTGCCGAAGATGACCGCAACTTATGCGAAGCGGTAAAAATATTCCTCGAATCGCAGGGATTTGTGGTATATGCTGCCCACAACGGATTGGATGCTTACGGGATGTTCAAGGAACTGAAACCCGACCTGGCTGTTTTTGACATTGACATGCCCGGCCTCGATGGTTTCAAGCTGACACAGCAAATCCGCAAGGACGATAACCAAACGCCTATTATCTTCGCTACGGCGTATTCGCCAGCGGAATATGTAGCGCGCGGGTTCAACATCGGCGCCGATGATTACATCCGTAAACCGGTAGATGTGATCGAACTGGTAGCCCGTATCCGTTATCACCTGAAAAACAAAACGCAAGCAATTGCACAGGGCAATACTTATACAATCGGACAATACACATTTAACAGTAAAACCTTCCGGTTATTGCACCCGACCAATGGTGAAGTAAAGTTAACCAATTCACAGGGAGCTATTCTGCAACAATTGTGTGCCAATCTTGGCAAAACAGTTTTGCGCGAAGCGCTCACAGAAGCATTGTGGGGGAAGAAAACAGATATGGAAACCCGTTCCATCGATACGCATGTATCATCGTTACGTAAATACCTGAAGGATGATCCGGCTATTGAGATCAGAAAATGCTACGGACAGGGGTACCAACTGGTGGTAGGGTAAATCGGGCCGATAAAATCATGAAAGTAATATTCCCGCAGACAGCAGTAATCCGAATATAACTGTATTTCTTGCACTCATGGCCAAAATCCGGTTCAGTTCCTTTCCCTGACGGATACGGCACATCTCGCGCCAGGCGGCCACATGCGGAATCAGGTAAAGGCACGGTAAAACGGCAGCCCATATCATACCCAAATAAATAAAAATGATGCATAACGCAATAGCCGCAAACCCGTTGCAGAGGTAGAACCACCGGCCAAACGCCTCGCCGAAAATAACAACGCTGGTATTTTTATCCGAAATTTTATCCTGCTCCCGGTCACGATAATTGTTGGCAACAAGTATATTGGTCGAAACCAGACCCAATGCAAGTCCGCTAACCGTTACTGCCGTATTCCAATCCAAAATTTGTACGTAACAGGTGAACCCAACAGGAATAACGCCATAAAAAACAACCACGCAAATATCGCCCAGACCGTGATAAGCTAACGGGTAAGGCCCCGACGAATAGGCATAAGCGCCCAGGCCAACGGCAAGACCTGTAAAGATAAGTTTCCACCCGGCATAATACATCAGCGCCAACCCGATGATGAAGGCAAGAACTCCGAAACCTACTGCCATCCGCAGCATTTCTTCCGGCCTGATCCAGCCATTGGCTACAGCTCGCCCGGGTCCTAAGCGATCAGCACGGTCGGCGCCTTTTTTGAAGTCAAAATAATCGTTCAGCCAGTTCGAAATGATTTGTGCTAACAAGGCAAATGCCAAGCAAATAATTGCTGGAATCAATTTAAATGACTCATAGAAATAAGACAGCGTACAACCAACTGCTACAGGCATTAACGATGCTGATAGCGTCTTGGGTCTGGCTGCTAAAATCCAATATTTAAGCTTTGAAGTTTGCATGGGGACAAAGGTACAAATTTACCTGTAAACCTTCATGTGCACGACACATTGCACAACGGTTTAACGGGCATTATCCGAAAATTGCCAGGTCAAGGTGAATCAGTGTTGTGTTGACGGTTCGATATGCCTGATACCAATGGAAATCAATGGCTCCAACGGAGGCAGTTCTTCGCAGCTTCCGCGGGCTTGCAGTATTAATTCCCTCAGTTCGCCCTGTTTCAATGAACCGCCTTTGCTGAAATGTTTGGTGTAGTACGATGTATAAATGTTGTTAAGCGTAACCCCATTCACAGCAGACGCATGTACAAACCAGCCATTTTGCAGATAAATCCCTACATGTGAATTGGTACGTCCGCGATAGTCAAAAAACACCAAATCGCCTTCCTTTAGTTCCGAAACAGGTTTGGATTGGATAACTCTCAATATACCTGACGTACTTCTCGGAAGTTCTTCTCCACAAAGGAGACGGAAAATATTATAGACAAATCCCGAGCAGTCGGTTCCTTTTTTGTCGCTGCGACCATAGCGGTAAGGCGTGCCGATCCACTCATCTATAGCAGCATATAGTTCGGGAGTGCAGAGCAGCGAATCGTCTACGCTCATATATTCAGCATAGTACTTAACAACCGCATCATCTACATGCGGTTCTTTGGCAAAAACCGATGTCATACCAATCATCATCGCGACTATAGACATTTTCATTCGCATGGCGGCAAATTTACATGAAAATTTTCAATATACCCACAGACGGAGAAAAATTGGGGACAAATCAACGTTTTGCAGGGCGTTGCCGGCAACGCCCTGTGTTCATGATGACGACAAATTCCGTAGCCCTGTCAGGCCTGTCAGGCCTGACAGGGCGTAATCAATTTTATCCTCAATGCATAATGGTATCAAATGCACAAAACATTTCCCGCTAGGGAAACCATATCAATAGAAATATATAGCCGACCCACACAAAAACCCCGTATGGGGTTTCATATCATGAATCTCCTACGGAGATTTCGTTAGTGTCTTCTGCATTGATTCTATTGATATGAATGCCCTGACGGGCAAAATACGCACGGAATGTTTCGCTCTTGCGATCGGATGCCGGAAGGCATCCAATGTTGATAACCCCCTGCGAAGCACAACACGGGGTACGGAGAACAGCGCTCTCCCGCAACCCCGTAGTGAGTTGAACTGCTTCGCAGTTCGGACGGGGAGGTCGCCAGTCTCTACCCCGAGCTGCGCCTGCGGCTTGCCCGGGGTTATCCAAATTGGACGCCTTCCGGCGTCACAAGACGGCGGTAGAAGAGTCGAGCGCATTTCCCCGTCAGGGGAATCATATCAATAGAAAAACGTGTGCCAACACCCGAACCAAAACCCCGTATGGCCCGTATGGGGTTTCACATGATGAATCTCCCTACGGAGATTTGTTGATGTTTTCCGCCTTGATTCTATTGCTATGAATGCCCTGACGGGCAAACTACGCACGGAATGTTTCGCTCTTGTGATCGGATGCCGGAAGGCATCCAATGTTGATAACCCCGTGTAAGCGAAGCGCAACACGGGGCATGGAGGACATCGCTATCCCGCAACCCCGTAGTGGGTTGAACTGCTACGCAGTTCGGGCGGGGGGAGGAGTATCGGCTTCTACCCCGTCGTGGTCGGAAGATTATGGTAATTGTAAATAGCTCTGAAAGAGCGATATCATTAGCACAGGGCAACGCCCTGTGTCGCAGCAAACATTCATACCAAGCCCCAACGGGGCGTAATCAGATATATTTCCTTTGATTACGCCCTTTCAGGGCTTAATGATATTGTGTGTCCCCGGTTCGTAGGGCGTTGCCCTACGCTATTGATTACGCTCTTTCAGAGCTTAATAAAAAAAGGGCGCATTTCAAATGCACCCCTTTTTTTGTGGCCCTCTTTCCGTTTACCAGAGGATTGCCTGATCCTCGTCGGGGATCAGCGTATTCACGTTGCGCTGCATGGTCATTGTCCCCGTACATCTGTAGGGGAAGTCCAGGGTTGTGCTGGAAGTATAATCCTGATACTTATACTCCATGGTCAGCGTAAAGTTTCGTTTGACGATATAGGGGCGGTCAATATCAAATTCTTCCGTGATCCTGTAGGAAGGAGTTCCTACCACTTCGAAACCGATCTGCGAATCCGGATTTTCGGCGCTTAACTCCAGCAGTCCTCTTTTCTCGAGCAGGCCGTTTTTCTCGCCCGTGTTCGGATCCACCAGCTCGGTTACATCGTAAGGATCTTTGAATTTGCACTTCACCTTATATTCGCCTCTTTTCTCGGTCAACTCTTCCGTGATCCCGGCATAGAAGAAAACGGTGTTTTCGTCCACTACCTGCATGGTGCGCGAGCTGGCTGTCATGTAGCTGGTTGTATTGTCTCCAAAATACACGCGCAGATCGGTTGCACTGTACGAACCGGAATAGTCGTTGAACGGCCTCACCCAAAGCAGGGCCTTTTGACGGCCCTTGTAGACGTTCATCTTATAGGAAGGATCAGGCGTGATGGTCAGGGGCAACA
>JAISDP010000100.1 GCA_031264715.1 Bacteroidales bacterium | reverse complement strand
CGGCTTTTACGGAAAATATCGCGGCACTGGGCCGGCAGTTGCTCCACTGTCTGCTCTATCCGTTCCTGCATGGCGTCGGCAGCTAACTGATCGAACAGGGTATCATATTGGGCTTCCATTTCCAGCAGTTGTGCGGCCGCGCTGTGCAGGTATTTCTCCTCTATTTTTTGTCGTTGCAGGTGATTCATACAACTATTGTGGGCCAACTTGAGCAGGTACGAATGCAGCGGTATGGAAAAATCCACGGTTTGACGCTGTTCCCATACCTTCAGGAAAATATCCTGCACGATATCACGCGCCGTTTCCGCATCCCTCACATACTTGTTGCAATATGCAGCCAATACGGGGTAAAAAGCCGTAAATATCGATTCCAGCACAGCCATGCTATCATCACCTTTATGTTCCGATTGATCCCGCACCTGTAAGTATTTGTTTTGAGGCAAAAGTATAAATCATTTTTGCAGAAAAAAAATCGAAATCCCTGTAAGTAGTTTACCGGGGTTATTTGTGTGGATATATAATAACTTCTAAAGTTATCATCCAATATCTTCGAAAAGAATATCACCGGGTGTGATACGAATTTTGTATTGCGGTTTTGTGTGTTTCCTTAATCTTAACCTCTCTTAACCATTAAATTATATTGCCTATGCCAACAAGCCGGAAAAACATGTGAATAAAAAGATAACGCAAGGAAGTTGTCCTGCGCTATCCAAGAATAATTTAAACACAAGGCCACTGATCGCCAAGTCTACAGTCCTTGTCATTGTCAATTAAAATCGAATAAGTATAATGAAAAATTCTAAAATCAATGATGTCCTTTTATCTATAGGACTATCACAATTAATGCACATCATGAAGTTATCAAGTTTTATTTTGATGATTACCATCCTGAATGTGGGGGCAACGGTATACTCGCAAACCACTTACCTCAATGCTCAAATGAAGAATGTTACAGTAAAAGAGGTCTTCAAGAAAATAGAAGACCAAAGCCAATTCCGGTTTTTCTATAGCAACGACCTGAATTATATCAACCAAAGGGTCAATATCAACGCCACGCATAAAACGCTGGAGAAGATACTGGACGAAATAAAGATAACAGGTGTTGTAACAGATGCAAACGGTGATCCGTTGCCAGGTGTGAATGTTGTTATCAGGGGAACTTCTACGGGAGTGGTTACGAATGCTATGGGGGAGTACAGCATTACCGTGCCGAACAGAGATGCAGTCCTGGCGTTTTCCTTTATAGGCTTTGCCACACAGGAGATTACCTATTCGGGACAGACGTCCGTTAATATAATCATGAAGGAAGATGCTCAGATGCTGGATGAGGTTGTTGTTACCGCGCTGGGCATCAAGCGCGATTCACGGGCACTGGGTTATTCCGTGAGCACCGTCAAGGGCGAGGATATGCTGAAGGCGGGTATTCCAGCCAACCCGCTGGCATCGCTCTACGGAAAGGCAGCGGGCGTCGGCATCCAAGCGACGGCGGCAGGGCCGATGGGCGGTATGAAGATCAGCGTGCGTGGCGCACAGGGACTGGAGTCGACTTCAGGAACGCGGCCTCTGTTTGTGGTGGACGGCGTGCCGATTTACGACGTCGAGTCGAGCATGGCTTCGAGAGACTACAATCCGCTCAATTCTTTTGACTTCGGCTCGGCAGTCAATGACATCAATGCCGAGGACATCGCTTCGATGGAAATACTCAAGGGCGCAAAGGCTGCCGTTCTGTATGGTAGCGCAGGCGCCAACGGCGTGGTGCTGATCACTACCAAAAACGGCAGCGGCACGCGCGGCCTGGGCGTGCAGATTTCCTACAACCAGGAATGGTACCAGCCTTATACGCTGATCGATTTCCAGAACGAATACGGTTCAGGCGAAAACGAATACTCCCGTAACTGGGAAGACGATGAAAAAACCATCCGCCGCACGGTGAGCAGCCGTTTCAACTTCGGCCCGAAATTCGACGGTTCGCCCATCAAGTTTTTCGACGGCTCAACGCGACAGTACCTGCCGTACAAGGATAACTACCTCGACATGTTCACCGGGGGCAGTTCGCACAGCATAAACGCGGCCATCCAGGGCGGGAACGAAAAGGGCAGCATGCGCCTCTCGTTTACCAACTATAAGTACGACGGCATCACGCCCAACCAGGAACAGGTAAAGAATACGCTGAGCTTTAACGGGCAGACCCAGGTGTCGAAGTTTGCAAAGTTCGAGATTTCGCAGAACATTTACCAGGTGAAGTCGCAAAACCGCATGTCGAACCTGCAACATCTGATTGCTTTCGGAGCATTCAACCGCGACTACGATATCAAGACGGCAACAAATTCCTATAAGGATGAGAACGGATGGATGCTTGACTTGGCCACGCTGGGGAATCTTGACGGGGAAAGCAACTGGGGATGGCCCGCTGCATTCCTCGACCCGAACAATATTAGCGACGGCTTTTTCAACCTGATGTGGAACATGAATGAAAACCGCAATACCGACAAGCGCATGCATTCCATTACTTCGGCAAAGGCTACCCTTACCTTCCTGCCTTTCCTCAGCCTGACGATACAGGGCGGACTGGATTATACCGATACGGACTATTCCACGAAAAACATGCCCAAACGCATGACGGCATCCGGTTCCTACGAGGGCGGAATGTTCACTTTCAGGCGCGAAAGGAATATGATCCAGAACTACGAAGCCTTCCTGACGTACAATCAATCGTTCGTGAACGACAAACTGAATGTCTTCGCTTTTGCCGGCCCTGCTTACAAGAATATTTCATACACCGATGTAAATGTCGGTACAAGGGGTAACAGTAAATTCCCCGGGTTTTGGTCGCTGACAAACGGCGATACCTGGCCATCTTCTTACGACAGTCATGTTTCGGGTTATTCCCAGCAGGACGAATCGATGTACAGCGTACTCGGGCAAGGCACCGTATCCTGGGGCATGGAATACATCTTCGAATTCCAGGCGCGCAATGACTGGGCTTCGACCCTGCCAAAGAAAAACCGGTCATATTTTTATCCGGGCGCATCGTTCACATGGAACTTTACCGAAACATTTGACGTGCCGCATATCAACTACGGAAAACTCTTTGTTTCGTGGGCCGACGTAGGCCGTCCGGCAAACCGCTACTATGCGCTACGGACTTACTCGATGGGAACCCTGCCTGCCCCCAACACCAATATCAATGACGTGACGGGGCCTTCCGACCTGTTTTCGGGCGACCTGAAACCCGAAAGAAAACGCGAATACGAAATCGGTACAAGCCTCCGTATGTTCGACAACCGTTTGGAAGTGAACGCTTCGTACTACAATGCTACCTGGTACAACCAGATCATGGGCGTTCCGCTTTCGGCTACTACCGGCTCGCAGAATATCCGCATCAATGCCGGCGAAATCAACAACCAGGGCGTGGAACTGTACGTTAACGGCGCAGTAATCGCTACCGAACCCTTCCGCTGGGAATGGACGCTTACCGCCGCCAAGCAGTGGGATCATATCAACAAGTTGTATCCCGGCATCACGCAAAAGCAGGAAAGCAGGGGCAACCTGTTGCGGCGCAAAGCCGAGGGTAAACGCATGAATACCCTGTGGATTCAGGATTATGCCCGTAGCGAAGACGGCCAGCGGCTTGTAGGCGACAACGGCCAGTATTATCTCTCATCAGACCCCGAAGACGAAATCTGTCTCGGAAGCACCAATACCGATATTTATGGCGGTTTGGCCACTAATTTTTATCTCCAGGGCAAATGGGGCATGCTGAACCTGATGGGCGCACTCGATTATAAATTCGGCGGCTACATTCTTTCCTACTCCAATTTCTACCTGCAGGGCAACGGCCTCACTGTCGAAACGCTGCCTTACCGGGATGCCGCGCACGGCGGTCTGGAATGGACGGAAACACTCGCTGACGGCACCCGCGAGCGCCACGACGGCCTGATCCTGCCCGGCGTAAAGGCAGACGGTACGCCCAACGACAAGGTGATCTCCGCGTACCAGTATTATTCCACCTTTATCCACGATATGGGTACGGGCTGGCAGCCGGATATGATCCACAAAAATAATTATATCAAATTTCGTGAAGTGGCTTTGACCTACACTTTTCCCGCACATATTTCGCATATGATGAAGCTGCAGAAGTTGTCGGTAAGCCTCACTGCCCGGAATCTTTTCTACATATACAAAAGCATCAAGAATATTGACGCCGAAGCAATGCTTGGCACAGGCAACGACAGTTGGGTTGAAAATACCAATTTCCCGTCGCTTCGCTCTTACGGTTTTAAATTAAATGTTGCTTTCTAATCCGTTAAATTAATTGAACATGAAAAAAATATTTTATATATTGTTATTGATACCGTTCCTGTTTCCCTCGTGTAATGATCAATTGGACGAAGACTGGAACAATCCGAATATATACCAGCCCAAGCCCGACGAGGTTGTTTCCGGCCTGTTTACACACTTGCAGAAAAACCGTTTCTGGCTGAAAGACTACGGTGAATGGTACTGGATTCTTTCTGGCTGGGACCAGGGTATCTCGCAGATTTCGCAGGTTTGTACCTATGTGCCCTATACGGTTGCTTATTGCACATTCTGGGCGGACGACCATTACGGCGATGTGGAAAACTTTGTAAGCACCGCCAACGACAACTTGCCCGGCAGGTTTGAAAAGTTTTATACCGATATGAACAATTACGGCCTGGTCCGCGACGAGCTCAAAGCAATGGAAGGAGCAGATTACGACAATAACCTCATATATCTGCATCTGGCCACGGTTTTGAAGGATATTATCGCGTTGCAAACGGTCGATATGTTCAACAGCATCCCATACTTCAACGCTTTCCTCGGCAGCGAAGGCGTATTTTTCACCCCTTACGACGACCCGATGGTAATCTACAAGGCGGTGATCGAAGAATATCAGAAGATGGCAAGCGAATTGCCAGCCGTTTACGGAAAAATGTCGGAACTGGCAAAGAGTACTTTCGCTCGCCAGGACATATTTTTCGAGGGCGACGTTGATAAATGGGTGAAACTTATCAACGCCCAGGCGCTGAAGTCGTGCGTGCGCATTTCGGGCGTTGCCGCCGATTACGTGAAGCCCATCCTCGCCGAAGCCGTCAAGAATCTTCCCGACGAAGATTATACCTTCACTTCGCCGGTAGCGAATGAAAACAGGATAGGCATATCTGCCGGCGGTATCCGTCAGCGCGGATTTTACGAGCAGTATTACCAACTGGCTGTACCGGATGTGGTGATGCTTCGCCTCAACCGCGGCACCGATTATTATGAGCCGGAGATCGACGATCCGCGCCTGCCGGTGTTGACAATCGGCTACAGCGAAGACGGAAAACCGGACAAGGTAGAATACTACGGCGTTTCGGGCAACTGGGACCGTAACATTTACCTGCGCGGGCTTCCTGTCGACAAGGTCTATCCGGTAGATAGCTGCCGCAGGAATGTTTATCCGCAGGTCAACGCTCAAGCTAACATGATCCGCCCCGACAGATCGATGAATGACATGGTAAAATCCTGTCGCTGGGCGTACTATAATCCGATTACTTTCGTGCTTGCCGAAAGCCCGCTTTACATCAATTCGCTTGCCGAAAACGACCTGCTCCTTGCCGAAGTCGCTTTGAAAGGCTTGGCTTCCACCGGAAAAAATGCCGGACAGCACATCAACGACGCAGTGGTACATTCCGTTGATTTCTGGTATATGATGAACAGCGTGACCAACTATGCCGGCGACATGTCTGACGACACCAAGAAGATCCTGACGCCGGCCAAACCCGGCGCCGGAATTATCAGCGCTTATGCAAGCACGGTTCAAAATGAGTTTGAAGCCGCTTCGGGCGAGGAAGACAAAATGGAAATCCTGATGCAGCAAAAGTATATTCACCTGAATATTTACGAATCGTTTGAATGTTTTGCCGAACTGCGCCGTACACGCCACCCGAAACTGGAACCGATCACCTGTACGGGAGAGAGTACAACGCTCGTCAATCAGACCTGCATGATCGAACGCTTCAAACTGCCATCGTCCGAACGTAGCAATAATTACGATGAATATAGCAAAGTGATGGCGAACGACCTTTGGGGCAACCCCATTTTCTGGGTGCCGCAAAACAAAATCAGCGAAAAATACTTCCTGCCGCAGGCTCTGAAAAATCCGCTGCCGTAGATACCTGCAATTGGAACATAAAGGAAAGATCTGTCAGGTTATGAAGGCCAGGCAGATCTTTATCTTTTGTTCATCAAAATACCGGCATTGCTAACTAAAAATATATTTGTATCTTGTGCAAAACAAAATAATATAATATGAGTTGTCCAAAAAATGTTTATGTGAGCAAAGAGTAAAGTCTGGCTTTATCAAAGGAGTGCAGCGTTATATAGGGAGATTTTTAGGAGTAAGCAAACTTCTGCACCCAGCATCATGAAAACATATTCAAAATGGCGCCCCGCTTCCATTTATGGCGTATATCGAAGCAAAGGCAAGTGAAAATGATAATGAGAATAGTGGAAAACCGCTGTTCGACATGGTTATCCTCTTTGCTGTGGCAGCCAGACAGATAGACGAGGAAAACGAGGACGTCACCCTCGAAGTCTCGTCCGATGAAGACCCGCAGATTGAAGAAGATAAAACCGCAGAATGAGGGGGGTAAGCGCCCTTTTATATCTGTCAGGGACTCCATGCATGCTTGCAAGGATATCCGTATCTGTTTGGTTTTGTAATTTTCGAAATGATGCTCGTGTACTTCCGGTAAATGATCATAAAGGTTGTAAAAGTTGTATTTAAATTCAAAATTTGTAACCAAAATTAGATTGTAACAAATAATTAAATACTTAAATACCTTTGCAACCGCAATTGGGGGTATAGCTCAGTTGGCTAGAGCGTTTGACTGGCAGTCAAAAGGTCAGGAGTTCGATTCTCCTTATCTCCACTTGAAAATCAAAGTCTTGCACTGTTTCTGCAAGGCTTTTCCATTTTATTTTGTTGTAGACAATCCTTTTTGAATAAAAATATTTGATACAAGTTGTTACGGGTATTTTTTGGCTGTTTCAACCCTGTCGGCGGTTAAAAAAGCCGGTGGAATTTGTTTTCACCGGCTCTTTTGATTTTTATGCCTGTCAATGCAAAATCCTGAATGTCATTTCCCGCATCAGGTCGCCGGCGGAAGCTGAGGAGTTGCCTACGCCTTTCGATTTCAGATCATATTCGCGCAGTGTGGATATGATCTGGATGATCTTCGGAGCGGGATATTTGCGTGCAGCCGCCACATAATCCTTTACATAAAAGGGGGGAATTTTCAACGCAGCCGCTGCCTGCGACTTATCAGGCAGATAATGGTACGTGAGTATCTTCACAAAGTATGAATAGAGCGACATGATCACCATCACCATTGGGTTGCTGCCGGGATTGCGTGCAAAATAGTCGATGATGCGGTTCGCTTTCAACACGTCCTTTCCACCGAGGGCGTTTTGAAGTTCAAACACATTATAATCCTTGCTAATCCCGATGTTTGCTTCAATATGCTCAAGCGTAACCTTCTTCTCATTTACCGGGAGAGTGATCATCAGCTTGTTCAGTTCGTTGGTTACTTTGCCCAGTTCGGCGCCAAGATATTCGGTAAGCAAATTTGCAGCCGCAGGAACAATGGCGTAGCCCCGTTCGGTCAGGTAAGCAGTGATCCAGTCGGGAAGCTGGTAATCCCGTAATTTTTTCGACTCGAACACTGCGGCATCCTTCGATTTGTCGAGAATCTTGTAAAGTTTCAAACGCTTATCAAGCAGTTTGTATTTATGGCTGATGACCAGGATAGTGGATTGGAGCGGCTTTTCTACATAAAACTGTAACTTGTCGATGTCTTTCAAATTCTGCGCTTCCTTCACGATCACCACCTGATGCTGCGACATCATTGGGAAACGTTTGGCGGCATCGAGTACTGCATACACGGTGGCATCCTTGCCGTACATAACCGCCTGGTTGAACGCTTTCTCCTGTTCAGGGAGGGCATTTTCGGCTATATAATCGGCAATAACGTCAATAAAATAGGGTTCCTCACCCATCAGGAAATAGACCGGACGATACTGCTTCCTTTTCAGTTCGGTCATGATTTGCTCGAAAGTCATATGGATAAAACTGAAAACCCCTTCCCCCACCCTGGAGGGCCGGGGCTTATTTATATTGGTTATAACAGCAAATGTCGTCTATCTTTTTACGTATTTTGGGACGCAGGCTTTGCGACGACGGGTAACCCAGCGTAATGATCAGCTCGGCGCGCTTGTTCCTGGGAATATGAAGCAATTCCTTCACCTTCTTTTCATTGAACCAGCCCAGGATGCAACTTCCCAAGCCTTCGGCGGTAGCCTGGAGGCAGAACTGAAGCGCCACGATACCGATATCCATCAACGTATAGGGCTTATCCTTGAGCATGGTACCCAGTTTAGAGGTCAGATTGGGGCTTTCGCGAACAATGACCACCAACAGCGGAGCTTGCCGGGTAAAATGATTCATCGGAACCAGCGGCCCCGAAGTAGTGTAGCCTGCTACCCGATCCTTAAGCTGAGAATCTTCCACAACAACGAACTTCCACGGCTGTGCATTGCACGCCGAAGGCGCCATGCGCGCCGCCTCGAGGCAGCGAGCAAGTTTTTCGGGCTCCACCGCCTTGTCGGAATAGCCGCGTACGCTTTGCCGCTGAAGCAATATTTCCAAAAATTGATTTGAATCCATATCAGATTATGTTTCAATATTTGAAACAAATGTAGGGAAAAAACGTATAAGTAAAAAATGAAATTCGGAATGAAAGGCATCCAATTAAAAATACTGCTGATTTTATTCATACTGGTTCCTGTACCGTTCAGTTGCGAAGATAAGAACGAATGTCTCGATTTGTACGTGGAACCCTACTTCGACATACAGGACATGGTTTTTTCCTATGTCGACCTGTATTCGTTCGGTAAAGTCAACAACCTGATGTTCGATCTTGTCAGCCAGGACTATGCCACCCATGTGTACCCGTGCGACAGCATGGCGCTGTATATCATGGTGCCTGATACTGCATTACTGTTCCATTCGCAACAGGTCATGCGCCCCCGGTTCGGTTTTACGCCGGAGGCTTTTGCATGTAATGCAAGACGAAATGGTTATGCGGGTACCCGCGAGTTAGTGGACAAGATTTACATATCGAGCAATTATGATTTCGACGAGACTCACAACAAGACGGACAATCTGAGTGATATCGTCGACATATTTGCCTATACCACCAACGACAAAAATGACTGGATGTCGCTAAGCGATTATAACAAATCCTCGCCTTACGAAGCGCCCAAGCGTTTTTATTTACTCATCAAGCGTAAGCCCACACGATCAATGATCCAGCAGTTTGTTATCACATATTACATGAAAACCGAACCTGGTGAAGTAACCGAATCCTACATCATAACCACTCCCGTTTTCCACGTGAGGTAAAGTTTTTTGGACGGGTAAAATAAATCGGTTACCTTTGTACATCCTGTCGACAGTTTTTCAACTGCCGCAGGTAATATTAATGATAACTTTTATAAATCATTCATTTTTATGCGTCTCATCATTCAACCTGATTACGAAAAAATATCGCAATGGGCGGCTCATTACATTGTATCGAAAATCAATGCCTTTGCTCCGTCGGCAAGCAAGCCCTTTGTATTGGGGTTGCCCACAGGATCGTCGCCTGCAGGCGCTTACAAGGAACTGATACGCCTGTGCAAGGATGGCAAAGTATCTTTTAAACATGTGGTTACTTTCAATATGGATGAATATGTGGGTATTCCGAAAGATCATCCGCAAAGCTATCACACCTTCATGTGGAGCAACCTGTTCAGCCACATCGATATCCCTGACGAAAATGTAAACATACTGAATGGCAATGCTCCCGACCTGACAGCCGAATGTCAGCGCTACGAAGACAAAATCAAATCGTACGGTCAGATACACCTTTTCTTAGGCGGTATCGGACCCGACGGACATATCGCGTTCAACGAGCCGGGTTCGTCGCTGGCTTCACGTACCCGCGTCAAAACATTAACCACTGATACCATCATTGCTAACTCGCGCTTTTTCGAAAACGACCTGAACAGGGTACCCAAAACAGCCCTGACCGTGGGTGTAGGAACAGTTCTTGGCGCGCAGGAAGTGCTGATCATCGTCAATGGGTACAACAAAGCCCGCGCCTTATATCATGCCGTGGAAGGAAGCATCACCCAGATGTGGACGATTTCGGCGTTGCAAATGCATCCCAAAGGGATCATCGTATGTGACGAGGACGCCACTGCCGAACTGAAAGTGGCCACTTACAAATACTTTAAAGACATAGAAAAAGGAAACCTGTAAAGAAATAAGAATACATTGTCCTCTCATGATACAGGTTGACAAGAAAAGCGTTAAAAACTTTTCCAAAAGTTAATCAGAATATGAATACATTCAAGCGCATAATTACAGGTCTGATCGTTTGTCCGTACGCTTTATACATTCCTTCCTGCCACAATAGTGATGGCATATACATCAACGACAAATATGCCGATACCATATCCATAAATGTCGACAACAGTGTGTCTGATATTCCGCTATCAAAACTGTTTAGCAAGATAGAACTTGTTCCTTTGGAAACCGGTGAAAACTGCCTTGTTGGAAGTATTGACAAAATATTGATACACCAGGGCAATTATTTCATTTTGGATCAAATGAGTTTGTCGCTGTTTGTCTTTTCTCCTAAAGGAGAATTTATACATAAAATTTGTCGGGTAGGGAAAGGACCAAACGAATATGCCAGCCTCTCGGATTTTTTCCTCGACACGGAAAATAACCGGATCATTCTGGATGCCGACTCGAAACTGTTATTTTTTGATTTGTATTCGTATCAGCTGATTAAAGAAAGCAGGCCTTATATGAATACGGAAAAGGCCTATTTGGGGAATGAAACGTATGCTTATTATTTGCGCAACGGTACATGGACCGGTAAGTATAATATAGTTGTAGAGAAAAACGGGGAAATAGTATATCAGCATCTCCCTATTTCCAAAAAAAATGCCGGATATACCTTTTCACGGCAATGGTCATTTTCTCAACCGGTGCAAAATAACGAAGTCTTTTTTGCCGAACCGTTTGATAACAGTATATATCTTTTGAGCAAAGACTCAATGATTGTCAAGTACTATATTGATTTTGGAAAATTCGCCCTCCCTGAAACATATTTTGATGATATTCCCATGCAGAACAGGAGTGAACGGGTTATAGCCGCACCCTATTGCAGCCTTGTGTCGGGCTATTATAGAAATGACAACTTATTGTCTTTCAATTTCACATATAAGGGTTCGGCCGTTTATTATTTTAATTTCTTTAACAGGCGGGAAGAATTTCTATTTACAGGATTTAATGATGACATGCTGTATGCAGGGACGCCGGCGCCAATGCTTTACATCGACAGTACCAGTATTGTTTCCTGTATGGAAGTTATTGATTTTAAGGAAGGTTTTGAAAATTACAAAATGATTGGCGATCAAATGAAGGAATACAGAAAAGAAGCGGAAAAAGCAGGACAAATTAAGGATTGGGAAATCTTTCGGGCGCAATTTGAAAATAACAGTAAAAACTATTATGAACAAATGAAATATCTTGCAGGCAAGAATGAAGAAGACAATCCCATAATTGTTAAATGGTACTTCAATTGATAAAGTTTGAGCCTCACCATTCCAAACGGAGACCCTATTCAAAAATGTTTTGTCTCACCATCGCCGATAGAAAAGGACACGATGCATAACGTTTCTACTACGCAGCCTGACGCCGGAAGGCGTCTAATTTGGATAACTCCGGACAAGCCGCAGGCGCAGTCCGGGGTAGAAGCCGACGCCCTCCCCCCGTCCGAACTGCGAAGCAGTTCAACCCGTTACGGGATAGCGCTGTCGGTATACGCAAGCTTACGTAAACCGTGCGCGTTTCCCGTCAGGGAAACCATATCAATAGAAAAAATATGCGCCGCCACCGGATCGAAACCCCGTATGGGGTTTCACATGATGAATCTCCTACGGAGATTTGTTGATCTTTTCCGCATTGATTCTATGGATATGAATGCCCTGACGGGCAACGTAAATTCCGTCAGGGATGATAGAAAACGTCTGAACCATGATTTACATGATTAAAGGATTTACATGATTTCGCAAGGCAACGTAAAAATCCGTCAGAGATTCCGGTCATTCTTCGGAAGAAAATCAATACTGCTCATAATAATTTTTTTAATTTGATGAATAATAAGAATTTATTGATATAATAAAGAATATTTCGAGACGCCCGCCCAAGTCATGAGCGTGCAC
>JAISDP010000259.1 GCA_031264715.1 Bacteroidales bacterium | reverse complement strand
GACATCCGTAAATTAGAAAAGTTCGTTTCCAGGCGGAAAGTCGCCTTCATTGCATCCGTAGACGATGACGGTTTCCCGAATGTGAAAGCCCTGTTGTCGCCCCGAAAGCGCGATGGAATTAAAACATTTTATTTCAGCACAAATACATCTTCCATGCGCGTAAAACAGTATCGCGAAAATCCGAAAGCCTGTCTTTACTTTTATCGGAAGGGATGGATCAAGTATCAGGGCGTCATGTTAACCGGAAAAATGGAAGCGCTCGAAGACCATGCGATGAAACGGGAGATGTGGCGTTTCGGCGATCAAATGTTTTACTCGCAGGGCGTAACCGACCCCGATTATTGCATTTTGAAGTTTACCGCAACCCAGGGACGCTATTATTGTGATTTGAGGACAGAAAGTTTTGATATACCGTGATGAATCAAATACCCACGCATCAAATACATGAAATATCGACGTCGGGTATCGTCCTGAAACATGTCCGGGAGGGGGATGCCGCACAAAACGGAGAGCTTGTGCTGCATGTCAGCGAAGTGCATCGCGACAATTATTACGTGTTCTTCTTTCTGGAGTCCGGGGATGTACGCATGTTGGTAGATTTCAAAGAATATCATATACGGGATACTGCGCTTGGCTGTGTTTTTCCGGGGCAGGTTCATCACTGGATCGCATCCGATAACGTATCGGGATGGGCGATGTGTCTGGATGCTACATTTGTTAAGGACGAATGGAAGGAAATTTTTGAAACGGTACTGATTTCGGGTAATTCCGTTGTTGTACCGGACACCGGGGCGTTGCGCGATTTGAGATTCTGCTTTGAGCTGCTGGACAGGAAAATGCAGTCAGCAGACCGGCTGTCGGCGCAACATACCGTTTACGCGCTGGCAATCGCTCTGTCGGGCATTATTGCGGAGATGTACCGGCAACATCAGACGAAAGTCTTCAACAAACGCCTGATGTCGATTACGCTTCAATTCAAAACCCTGATTGCTTCCCGCCTGAAAACAGTAAAAAGCCCGGCATCTTATGCTTCCCTGCTGCATATCTCTCCGGCGTACCTGAATGAAGCGGTAAAAAAGACCACCGGCTTCCCTGCCGGCTACTGGATACAGTCGGCCGCGGTGCTCGAAGCCAAACGCCTGCTGTTCTATACCGACAGGAGTATCCGGGAGATTGCTTTTGAACTTGGATACGACGACCATACCTATTTTACGCGCCTGTTTACCAAGCTGTCGGGCATACCGCCAAGCCTGTTCCGCACAAACTACCGCAAATAGTCCAACACTTACCCGATTTCTTCTATTTCCCGAACTCCCGGAAAGCCGTAATTTTGCACCCGTATTCATCATAAAACAATCAAAAAGTGAGGGCAAACCGGAGAATATCCAACAAAAGAGCCGTCGTTGCAGTCGGTTTATCTATATTTTTCACCCTGTTAATCGTATCCGCAATCATGATACAGGTGAAAGAAGTCAATCCGCCATCATTCGGTCTTCATGCGTGGACTGCCGTTCATGCCGTTTGCGGAATGATCTTTATGGGATGTGTCATTTTCCATTTAACGTATAACTGGAAAATATTCAGGAGTTATCTTATGAACGGTAAAAACAGCAAAAAATGAATGTAGTATATGTTGGCCTGGGAGTCATGTTCTTTCTGTGGATTTCCTTCAACTTGCACCGCAAGCGGAAAAACAGGAACAAAATCATCTGTGTTGTGGACAGTAACTGTACCGGATGCCGTCGTTGCATCAAAAGATGCAAGCATCACGTGCTGGAGGTGGTAGAAGATGAAGCCGGAAAACGCGCCACAGTGAAATATCCGGACAAATGTTCCGCCTGTGGCGACTGTCTGGGTAAATGTAAATTCAATGCCTTGAAGCTGATCGAACGGGTATAGCGGCTTCATCAATGAATCACCGCCCCGTCAATAAAAAAGGCTTGATAACATTTTACTGCCATCAAACCTTTGTCCATAACCAAACCTCTTGATATGCATATAAGATGTAAAAAATGTAAAATGTTGCGTGAGAAAATGATTTTTTTTTGCTTGAACTCACAACATACTCCTCCTGCCTTTCCAGCGCACCGGAGTGATGTTCCCGGCGATGCCCACCCACACCACATAAAACGGATACAAAAGCTGGGCGGGAATAAATATGTGCATCAATGGCTTCATTTGCCAAAAACGGCAGAGCGAGTTTAAAAACAGCCAATCTACCACCATTTTGGCCAGCCATAATATGGCAGCCAGCCAAAGGAAACGGAAATGGAAAAAAGCGGCGACGCAACAGGCAAGAAGGGACAGGTTGGCCATAAAAACGGCGATAGCCACAAGAATAACCATGGGGTCGGCGTAAGCCTTGCTTTTGGACGTCCACCGGTTCCGCTGACGGATAAAGCTTTTCAGACCGGATGGGGGAGGAGTGGTGACTGTGGCGCCGGTTGATTTAAGATAAAAAATCCGGCCGTTGGGGTCTTTCTTGAGTTCGAGCATCATCATCATATCATCGCCCGACGCCAGCGGGCTGTCGTATACATAAGCGTAACGTTCCATCACGTTCCGCTTCATTACCAGGTTCGCGCCGCTACACATCACAGGCTGCCTCCATGATGCCGCTCCTGCCGATGAACCCGTAAGGCTCATCAGTTCCAGCGCCTGCCACCGGCTGAAGAACGAACGGCCATATGTGAACATGACGGGGCATATGATCATATCCGGTTTGTATACTGTATAAAAAGAGGCAATAGTGGCTAACCACCGGGGCCTTACACGACAATCGGCATCGGTGGTGACCGCCAGGGTCCCCGTGAGGTGAGGCAAGGCATGTTGTAAAGCTGCCTTTTTTCCGTATTTTTCCCCGGGAAGATGCAACAATTGAACATTCGGCTGTTCCCGGGCAAATTCTTCCACGATGGTAGCCGAACGATCGGTGGAGTGGTCGTCTACTACTACCACCTGGACAAGTTTCTGTGAATAATGCTGATTGGCAATATCCGAAAGCAGGTTCCCGATGTTCGCTTCCTCATTGCGCACAGGTATTATTACCGATATGGATACGGAAGCGCCTGCCATCTCGAATCGCGACAGCATTACCCATCCCCGCCACAGCCATAAGGCAAGAATCAGGTAAGGTACAACAACAATGATGAAGATATAAAACAATTACAGGTATGTGTTTGTGTTAATTCGGATCGGGAGATATATTTCCGGCGTTGTTCTACAATTGATACGGGAATTTAGAATGTTGATAATCGATCGTATAGTGCAACCCGATGCTTTCGTGGCGGGCCTGTGCGCTTTTAATCACTAAGTAGGCGGCATTGATGATGTTGCGGAGTTCGCACAACTGCAGCGACAGGGTGGTTTTGGCATAGAGGGCTTCCGTTTCGTCGTAAATGATCTGCATACGATCCATCGCACGTTTCAAACGCAGGTTCGAACGTACAATGCCCACATAGTTGCTCATGATCTGCTGCAACTCCTTATAGTTTTGCGTGATGAGCACCATTTCCTCGGGATGTGCCGTTCCTTCGGTATTCCAGTCGGGAATATTTTCCGGGATGATGTATTCCTTAAACCGGTCTATGGCATCTTTGGCTGCATTGTTGGCATACACCACAGCTTCGAGCAGCGAGTTGGACGCAAGGCGGTTGGCCCCGTGCAGCCCGGTGCAGGTAGTTTCGCCGGCAGCATACAGCCGGTTGATGCTGCTGCGTCCGTGCATGTCTACTTTAATGCCGCCGCACTGGTAGTGTGCCGCAGGGATCACCGGTATATAATCCTTCGTAATATCGATGCCAAGGCTCAGGCACTTTTCGTAAATATTCGGGAAATGGTCTTTCAGCGCATGGTGCGATGTGGCTGTAGCGTCCAGGTACACATGTTCGTCGCCGCGCACCTTCATTTCATTGTCGATGGCGCGCGCTACCACATCACGCGGAGCCAGCGAACCGCGCTCGTCGTATTTGTACATGAATTCCCTGCCGTCGAGGGTTCGCAGCACAGCGCCAAATCCCCGCATGGCTTCTGAAATCAGGTACGACGGCTTTTCAGACGGGTTGTACAGCGAAGTGGGATGGAACTGGATAAATTCCATATTGTCGATGATGCCCTTGGCGCGGTATACCATCGCGATGCCGTCGCCGGTAGCGATGCGCGGGTTGGTGGTGGTGGTATACAGGTTGCCGGTTCCGCCGGTAGCCATCATGGTGACGCGCGACAGGACGGCAAAAGTTTTATTGGTCTTGATGTCGAGCAGATATGCGCCATAGCACTCGATATCGGAATGGTAGCGTTTCACCAGCCTGCCGAGGTGGTGCTGCGTGATGACATCCACAGCGAAATGGTTTTCGAGAATTTCGATATTCGGATGACGCCGCGCCATATTCGACAAGGCCCGCTGGATTTCGAAACCTGTGTTATCCTTATGATGCAGTATACGGTGCTCGCTGTGCCCGCCTTCGCGTGCAAGATCGAAAGCGCCGTCGCCGGTTTTGTCGAACTGCGTGCCCCAGTCGACCAGTTGCTTGATCTGTTCGGGAGCTTCGCGAACGACCATCCGGACGACCATTTCGTCGCAAAGACCGTCGCCGGCAACTAAAGTGTCGTTTACGTGTTTCTCGTACGAATCGCCTGTATCGATCACTGCCGCAATTCCACCCTGCGCATAACGGGTATTTGTTTCTTCCAGCGTGGTTTTACTCACTAAGCAAACCTTACCGTAAGGCGCAACCTTCAGGGCAAAACTCAACCCTGCCAGCCCCGATCCGATGACCAGGAAATCAACTTCGCGTTTCATGTTCGTTAAAACGGCTGTAGCGTTCATAACGCCTGTAACGTTCATAACGCTCGAAGCGTTACGAACATTAATAAGCGTTATGACGTTATGACCGCTGTTAAAAAGATATTAAAAAGAGGTTACGATCCTGATAAACTTGTCGGCAACCAGCGATGCGCCGCCAATCAGTCCACCGTCGATGTCGGGACATGCAAACAGTTCGCGTGCGTTGTTCTCGTTGCAACTGCCGCCATAAAGGATGGTGGTGTTACCGGCTACTTCTTCGCCGTATTTGGCGGCAATCGTCTTCCGGATAAAAGCATGTACTTCCTGTGCTTGCCCGGCAGTGGCGGTACGGCCGGTACCAATAGCCCAAACGGGTTCGTAGGCGATCACTGCTTTAGCAAAATCGTTGGCCGACAAATGGAATAAACCGTTTTCGATCTGTTGCCCTACAACGTCAAAGTACTTGCCGCTATCGCGCTGCGACAATTCTTCGCCGATGCAGAAGATGGGCTTCAACCCGTTGATCAGCGCCAAATCAGCTTTTTTGGCAAGGATGGCGTCGGTCTCGCCGTAATAACTGCGGCGTTCGGAGTGCCCGATGATGACGTAAGGGATATTGGCGCTTTGGAGCATGGCAGCCGATACTTCGCCGGTATAAGCGCCCGATGCTTCGGCAGCGCAGTTTTGTGCGGATACGCTTACTTTGGGACCCGTTACTTTGCTCACTTCGGTGAGATGCAGAAACGGCGGCGCAACCACCACGTCGCATTTCAACGCACCGGCGGCTTCCACTGCGACATTCACATCTTTTGCCAACTGTATTCCTTCGGCAAGGCTTTTATTCATCTTCCAATTGCCTGCTACGATATTCTTCCTCATGACTTGATTTTTAAATTTTAAATGAAGGTGCAAAAGTATAAAGAAAAACGGATTTGATCAAAA
>JAISDP010000234.1 GCA_031264715.1 Bacteroidales bacterium | reverse complement strand
TCCGACCATGCGCATTTCAAATGCAGGAAATGCGGGGCTATTTTCGATGTCCCGCTCGAAAAAACGGATATTCCGGCTTTCAGGGGTAATATCTCCCACAGCCCGGACGAAGTCCAGATTTATTTCCTCGGCGTATGCGAGGACTGCCTGACGGGGCTATAACCGGAAATTCGCCTTCACCATAAACCGTTCCGACCCTCAAAAAAAGATTCGGACAAGGCGACACCCAAAATATCGTAATGTCATTGAGAATTGAATATTTCCAGACATAAAAATTTTTTAGCCTGTTGATGCAATAATTCTCAAGCAGCCAAAAATGTTTGCGACACCCAAGTGTCAAAATCAGGAGAATCAGGTTAAAAACAAGGTCTTTTTGAGGGAACAACCTCATTTTCACCTTATTTTTAAACAAAACAACCTCAGTAGGGCTGAGTGCATAACAATCCAAATACAATAACCTTATAACCTCATTTTAAGAAGGCCGAGTTTTTAGGAGTTCTCTTTATTTCATGTCTCTTATTGGGTCTTTCTTTTTTCTTCTTCAAAAAACAAATCTGTTTTCAATGACTGAATACGCTCCATGGCAATACTCACAAATTCAAGATCTTTAAGCTCTTTCTCCGTCCACTTTCGCGTAGCCCATTTTGGGTCTATCTTTTCCAAATAACGGTTGTACCAGTCGAACGCCTGCTTTTTATGATGCGCCATATCGTAACATACGGCCACTTCGTAGTAGTTCCTGGTATCTTTGGGTAAAGACAGGGTAGCAGCGGTAAATGCCCTGGCTGCGTCGTCGTAACGGTTGAGTATGCGTAACAAATATCCGCGCTGTACGTTGGCTTGTATGGCCGAGGTATCGGCATACGCAACGATCTTGTCTATCTGGTCCAGTCTTAACAGTCCCTCTCGCGCTTTCCCGGTGTAACCGCTTATGACGGCCAGATGATACAAGGTTCTTAAATTGTCGGAATCCGTTTGGAGCGTTCTGGTCAGGTATTTTTCGGCTTCAGCGTACGAGGCCCTGTGGTAGCACAACATGCCATAGTAACGGCAGGTAACTACCGATGTGTCGCCCAATGCCAGGGTTTTGCGGAAGGCAAAAATTGCACTGTCGGCTATCCCCATTGAGAACCAGGCAGCGCCCATGTATTTCCAGGCATTTACATTGGCGCTGTCGATGGCGATGGCTTCGCGTCCGACCTCAATTGCTTCTTCCAGGTGAAACGGATCGGTGGAAAGTATTCTGACCGCTAATCCGTATAAAGCCTTGTTGTATGGATAAAGTTTCAGCGACATCCGGTAATAGTCTGAGGCTATTATGAGGCTGTCCAACTGGTAGGCACAGTCGCCAATGTTTTTGTATACAAACCAGTTGGTACTGTCCGTTTTGGTAACTTCATGCCATAATTCCCATGCCTGCCGGTATTTCCTTTCGGTTTGCAGGGCTGTTGCCCAAGCTATTTTCCAGCGGTTTACGGTTGGCTCTTTGGTGGCCAGCTGGCCGTAATAATATGCTGACTTTGAAGGTTGCCCTGCCAACTGGTAAAGCGCTCCCAATGCAGATCTGGCTTCGGCGCTTTCAGGGTTCAGCCTGGCCGCTTGCAACTGTGCAGCGATTGCCTCGTCGTAACGGTACAGGTTTTCGAGTGTTTTTCCTTTCAGAAAAATGTACCGGTAATTGGCCGTGTCGCGGTTGATACATGGCTGTATGGCAGTTAATGCATCTTCGTAACGCCCGGATGTATAGGCTATCCAGGCGAGGTCGTAATCGGGCTGCTGTGCCGCAAGCGAGCTACAGAACAGGATGCAGGTAAAGAAAATGCATTTCATTGGTGATTATTTTCCTTCCTCCAATTGGAAATCACCCATCAGCCCGTAATCCAGCTGTCCATAATCACTACCTGCCGGATAAGCCTTTACATTACGGAAATTCCATGGCGAAACCACTCCGGGTGCGGGCCTATTGTGGAAAGGCCCAAGCAGGTTCTTATTGCTGCCCACTACTTTCACTTCCACTGTGTTGGCGCCTTGTTTGATAAATTTCGACACATCGAGGATATAAGGCTTGAAGCCGACGATACCTGCCTGTTGACCATTAACCGTGATGGCGGCCACGGTTCCCGTCCATTCACCCAGGCTTACCCGATAATGCCCGGCAGCATCCGTCACATCGAATGTTTTGGAATACGATACAATGCCCGGGTAGAAAGGCCAGCCCTGTGCTTTCCAACTGCCGGCAGCAAACGCATTGACCGGCGGGTTGATGGTGAAACCTTTGGCGGCGGGCTGCACTGTGAAATTACCCAGGATGTAAACCGGTTCCAGTTCAGCGTGTATCTTCATCGGCGAAAGCTCTATGGCAAGATCGTTCGCACCTTTCTTCACAGCATTGCCAATGGCGAATACGCCCATATCGCGGTCGAGAAACCATTTACCCGGTTCGGGTTTGATCTCTTTTCCGTTCAACGTGATTTTATAGAGGTGCGGACGTTCCACGGCAGCCTGCATGTCGCTCATGTCAAAATTGCCTGCAACCGTAAAATGGTATACTGCTTTAAAGCCGCCGGTTTTGAACGTATCGCGGC
This sequence comes from Bacteroidales bacterium, assembly GCA_031264715.1. Classification (GTDB taxonomy): domain Bacteria; phylum Bacteroidota; class Bacteroidia; order Bacteroidales; family UBA4181; genus JAIRLS01. The sequence goes on along the minus strand of JAISDP010000234.1, from coordinate 2,764 downwards.
GTACGATGTTGTCCTCATACTGTACGGAAGTATTCCACGGGTTGCCGTCACGGAAATCGTGATACTTGAAGGCCTTGTCTGCGGCGTCGAATACGTGCAGGTCACGGAAGGTTTCCCTGTCCAATTGCAGGTCGCAGAAGTCGATAGTGAGTACATTGCTGCCGTCGGGCCTGGCAGTGAGTATTGACGGCGCATTCACGGCAGTGTATTGCTTTACCGGTACGGGTTGTTCAAACCCGTTTTGCTTCTTGTCGAAAACATACAGCAGGAGGCTCCCGGCAGGAGGTAAATCGAAATCAAGCCGGACAGTATTTCCATCGGCAGTTTCGGGATAATCGAACATTTCGCCGGTGAGCGTATTCAACTCAACAGCATCCTTCCCGGCAAGCGAAACACTTCCTTTTGCGGGCTCATCAAGACTTGAGTTGACCAAAAACAATACATGTCCGTCGGCCATCACACGGCGGTGATGGAAGAGTTTGCCACCCTGCGCTTCTGCGAAAGTAATATCTGCGGAAGCAAAATCTTCACGGATAACATCGGCGGTCAACCCTGTAATCTTTTTTACATTGGGCTTCCCGGCGAAATATTTTTGCATTTCGGGATCGGGCTTGCCGTCCAAATGGCTGGGCTCGGAGAACGACAGTACCACGCCGCCATTGTCGATGAACTTTTTCAGCAGTTTCCAGGTGGGAGTATCTATATTTTCCATCATCGGCGGAAGCACCACTTTCGAGTATGCCCGCTTGTTCACTACAAACTTTCCCTTATCTATGCGTCCCCGGTCTTTGATGATGTTTTCCGAACCAAGATCATATTCCGCCTGTGCCTTTTCGAGTGTGGTAACGAAGCCCTGGAAGGCGCGTCCGATATCCCACAGCTTATTGTTGCTGTTGTGGTAGGCATAATACAGCCAGATGGAAGTGGTGGGTTCGAGGATGAGAATATCGTTGAGTTGCTCGCCGGCTGACAGCGCCATCGAGAGACGGGCATAGTGCATGTTGAGCGGTTTGTAGTAGGGCCACCACGGTGAATGATCCGAAAACACGGGCGGATAGTCGTACTTGCGTGCACCGGAAATACTCAGATGCGAGAGATGTTGGTTCATAAAGTTGACTCCCAGCACGTATTCCCAGTCACCCAGCCGTTTAAAATCCTGGAAAGTTTCTTCCCAGCCGCCGCCACCGTAAGTCTCGCTGAGCGCACGACGGTAGCCCATCTGGTTAGCTACGCTGCTCAATTCCTTTACCGAACGGACGTTTCCGAACTGCGCCTGTGGCGATTCCTCGTTGAACTGGTTGAATAGCATGTCGATGGCGGGTTGCTGGTGCCATGCATACATGGCCATGTTGTCACCGCCGTGGCCTACATCCGGCCAGCCGTGTTCCCAGTAATGGCCGGTAAACAGCAAGTTCCTGGCTTCGCAGTATTCGAAACAGGGCTTGGCCCAACGATCGATGAACAGTTGGAGGAGTGTTTGCGTATAGTTGTGGCGTACCTGTTTCCAGTCGCCGGTTTCTTCGTATAACGACGGCAACACGGTTTTCAGGTCGTACCCCCATTTTTTTTGAAATACGTCGAACAGGTCGGGTGTCCAGCGGATGCCACCGGTGGTTTGGATATTGGGCTCGTCAGTGAACCAGCCGGGCATCGACTTGCCGAATTCGTCGCCGGCCACACGCTCGTAGCCGGGCATGGTGACATCGATAAACTTCTGCGTGACGCCGGGATAAAGCAGGTCGACATACGAGTATCCGCCATACCAGGGAGACTTGTGAATGTAAGTTTTCGAAAACAGGTAGTAATTGCCTTTCTTACCGGCTTCAGTTTGTACATTGGCAGTGATGTCGGAGAATTTGCCGCCTTCTTCCTTCATGCAGATGAAATACCGGAAGGCCGTGTCGGGCAACATCTCGAATTTGCTGAGTTGCAAGCCCTGCCCCTGGTTATAACTTTCAGGCATTTGTGCCGGCACATGACCTCCGGCAAAACCGCTGGGATACGAGTTCTCGTCGTATATCCATGTGTTCATGCCGAGTTGCTTGCCCTTGTCGAGCGTATAGCGGAACAAATTGTACCACTCGTCGGAGATGTACTCGGTAACCAGCCCCGGCCGCGGGTGTACGAATACGCCGCCAAAGCCTTTGTCTTTCAGGTCGGCCATGGTACGGTCAATCAATTCGCGGGTAATGGTGGTGTTCCACACGTAAAGCGGCGCAGTGCCGTATTCTTTGGACGGTTCGGCAAATTCCCCGCGCAGCGCTTCGAAATTGTTGATGCAATCCGTACATTTCTGTTCGGGTTTGCAGGATACCAGGCCGAGAATGCCAGCCAAGCCAAGGATCAGATGATGTCTGGTTTTCATTGGGTGAAATTTATGATTTATAGATATAATTATTTGTAACTGTTCATTGCTCCCTATTTACATCGCAAAGATATTACTTTTCTTATTTTGTATCACTGCTGTCCGGTAAAATTTTATGTGGGAGCAATTCCAATTGTCGCATTGAGGATAAAATTGCTGTCGCCCTGTCAGGCCTGTCAGGGCATTCATATCCATAGAATCGATGCGGAAAATATCAACAAATCTCCATGGGAGATTCATCATGCGAAGCCGTACAAAACGTTATAGAACCGAAAAGTAGGGGCTTAATGTCTTTGTGTGGCATTATGAGACCTATAACTCAAAATTTTATGTACTTTTGCCGGATAATTTTTATGAAGATCATTCATGTACGATTTTATAGAAGGGCAATTAGCGGAG